>CAYMRT010000111.1:0-10685 GCA_964392885.1 uncultured Desulfobacterales bacterium
CTTTTTTAAAAATGCATAAAAGAGCTTCAAAAGTTCTTTTTTGCCTTTAACTCCTGCCTTTTCATAAATGCGATTGGATAAGGCCTTGACCGTACCTATGGCAAGCTGAAGGTCTTCTGCTATCTGTTTTAGCTTTTTGCCAGAAACAAGCCCATGAAAAACCTGGCTCTCCCTGTCTGAAAGCCCCATATATTTAGACAAATCATTTAATGCGGCTTGAATATCTTCCCTGTCTTCTCCATCTTTTGCATCAGGGCTAATAGGCTCAGGCCCATTATGAGCATGTGAAGATATTTTATCTAATAATATCACCTTAGGCTTGATTTCACCTGTTTCAGACAAATCAGACAAGCTAGTTGATGGAGGTGGCAAGGCTGGAAGCGAAGCGAACTCTTGCTCATTAGCCTGTTTGAGTAGTTTCATCATGTAGTTAACTGGTATTATCATAAAAAATAATATGGCCAATGGCCACTGATAATCTAACATAGGATAAGTCATAAAATTCTTTGTCAACCACATGCCAAGCAGTAGAGATATTGGGAAAATCTCCATTCCAACAGAGGCAATAAAAAATGTTGGGGCAGTGGAGATAATAACTGATATTGAAAAGCAATCTATTATGCCAAAACTCAAATCCATAAGGGAGCTGCCAACTATGCCAGGGGTCATTGGAGAAATCTGAACAGTTATAGCAAGCCCCATAATTATTATGGCCATGTATGGGTTTAACTTTACCTTACCCTTTACTGTTAAAAAAACTACAATAATTAACCCGGCAATATAAAAAACAACGCTTGCAATATCTGCAAGCGTTGAATCTACGCCTTGGTTTAAGCTGTTTATTACCGAATAATAAAATCCGCCTAAGGTATAAAAAAACAATAAGAAAGCCCAAAACCAAAAAAACGGCCTTAAGCGTAAGCCGCCTTTTTTAAAGAAAGGATTCTTGTCGATTTCAGGGCGTTTGATGCGCCAGCCTGCCAATGCAACAGCCAGCCATGCAATGCCTATTGGAAAGGGAAGCCTTTCAAGAAAATATAAAAGTAAATTACCCAAGATTATTCCAGTACCCACCCTGGGGACAAGCCATGACAGTGGCTTGCCAAAGCCAAGAAATACAAGATGTAAGATAAGGCCTCCAAAAATAATACCTTGCAGTACCATCATCGGTTTGCTGCACAAATAAGCAGAGGCTGCAACACACAACCCCTCTAATCCCCATAGGTATAGAGGCAAGTTGGTCTTTGGATAAAAAGCCCTCCACAGCCAAAGACCAAGAGGTAACCCCAGTATGTTGCCTATAAGAAAGCAGACCGTTAGGGAAGGCTGACAACTAGCCTTTAAAAGACCTTGCTCCAAAGCAACTCCCAAAAGGAGTACTGATGCCAGAACAAAGCCTCTAATAAGGCTATCGTTTAGAAATTTGGAGATACGGACTGTTTTATCCAAAGTTATCCCCCCCTTTTTTTTACATAGACCTGGCAAAAAAAAAGTCAAGTTTTATCTTGTTATTGGCCCTTTCCCCTTTATAGCTTCTTTGATAACTTACTGGCAGGCAAGGCCAAGGGTTTAAACTCTTTTAAGGAGCAAAAACGGGGAAGAAATGATCTATTTCATTACAGGCACAGATACAGATGTGGGAAAAAGCTTTATTACAGCAGCTCTTGCTGTTTCTTTTTTAAAAAAGGGGATAAAACTAGGTGTGCAAAAATGGATCAGCACAGGAGCTTACAACAAAAGCCTTGATATCGAATATATCAAAGAGACCGTCTTAAATGGCACAACAGAAAAGAATATGCAAAATGTTGTATTTTCTACCCCTTATACCTTTTCTTTTCCTGCTTCACCACACCTTTCAGCAAGACTTGAAAATAAAAATATAAATAAAGAAAAACTTTTTGAAGAAACTAGCAAGATAGAAAAAAAATGCGATATCCTCCTCATTGAAGGAATAGGTGGGCTTATGGTGCCCATAAATGAAAAAGACCTGCTTATTGATCTAATAAAAGATGTCAATTGTCCTGTTATTCTTGTTGCACGATCTGGTCTTGGTACCATAAACCATACCCTTTTGTCAGTAGAAGCACTTAAGCACAGCAAGATAGAATTAAAATCAATAGTGTTTAACGATATCGGATTTTCAGGCCAAAGGGATACTAGCAATCCTAAAATCAAAGAAGACAATAAAAAAATCATTGAACATTTCTCCAAAAAACCCGTTTTTGGCCCTATTCCATATGGTTTACATCCTTGGAGTCCTGAGGTGCAAAGAGAAGTAGAACCCGTATTAGATTATCTTTTAGAGAGGTAATTAATGGAAGATACCAATAAAAAAAGTGGTATATTGTATGTTGTTGGCCTTGGTCCAGGCAGTGCCAAGTGGATGTGTGAAGAGGCCCTTTTTGCCATTAAAAAGGCGAAGGTAATTTGTGGTTACAAAACATATATCCATTTAATCAAAGAACTGATTAAAAGCCATCAAAAAGTTATTCAAACTGGCATGACCAAAGAGAAAGATAGGGTACAGATGGCCATAGATGAAGCCCTTAAAGGGAATGATGTTGCCCTTGTCTGCAGCGGCGATCCAGGAATTTATGGACTAAGCGGCCTTGTATTTGAAATGATAAAAAAAGAGGGGATTGACTTAAAAAAACTTAAGGTTGAAATAATCCCAGGCATACCTGCTCTTTCTGCTTGTGCAGCCATACTTGGGGCACCATTGATTCACGACTTTGCAGTTGTAAGCCTAAGTGACCTTTTAACTCCGTGGCCCCTTATTGAAAAAAGGCTTAAAGCGGCAGCAGAGGCAGACTTCGTCATCTGCCTTTACAATCCAAGGAGCAAAAAGAGAAAAGAGCATCTTCCAAAGGCCCTTGAAATCATATGGCAAAAGAGGCCTAAAGATGTTCCAGTTGGCATTGTTACAAAGGCCATGCGAAAAGGGGAAAAGGCTACTATAACTACGCTTTCAAAGCTCATAAAAAATGATGAGCTTATTGATTCAGTGGGGATGCAAAGCCTTTTAGTTGTCGGAAACTCAACAAGCTTTGTTTATGCAAACAAAATCATTACACCAAGGGGTTATGAAATATAAAACTATCTTTTTTATTTCTGTTTTTTTGGTCTTATTTTTATCATGCCAAGCCTCTTTACAAGAGCTTAAAATCTTAAGGGTTGGCCCATGCAGTAAAAAAGGCGAAATTACAATAAGTTCTGTCTATTCACCCTATTCCACCCATTTGATAAAGTCAGAACTTAGCGGCACCATAAAAAAAATAAATGGGATAGAAGGCCAAATACTAAAGGCGCACACGCCTCTCCTTGAGCTTGACTGTGAAGGTTCTCAGGAAGAACTCAATAAGCTCAAAAATATCTTAACTGACCTTAAAAAGGCCAGAAAAGTCCAAGAGAAAAATCTTGATTTAATGAAAAAAAAGTATGAACGCTATCTAAGGCTTTTTAAAAAAGGACATATTGAAAAGCAGACCCTAGAAGATATAGAGGCAGCCTATAATCAAAACAGACTCCTGGTCATAGACAACAGCAGACAGCAAGAAGAAATATCACGGGCGATAATTGCCACTAAAGAAAAGCTTAAAAAGTGTGCACCCAGTTTTAACAAGGACTTATATGTATCGCAAAATTTCAAGGAACTTTATGATACCGTAATGCCAGGTGAACCCCTTGCAAGACTTCTTGACACCTCTTTTGCAAAGGTTCATTTAAGCCTTCCTTTGGAATGTTTTAAAAAGTTAAAAGACAAATTAACAACCTGCAGCAGCCTTAAAGTGCGCATTATTTCAAATGAAGGCAAGCAATTTACAGTAAAGGCAAAGATTGAAAAACTAAAAATAGATACAGACAATGACTATCTCTATAGCTATGGCTTTGACCTTGTTTTTAAACCGGTAAAGGGGCTGCTGTTTGGTGAGGTTGTAACTATTAAGATAAATCCTTAAAAGGGGAAGATGGTGCAACCAGGGAAAAATGAAGGCTCTTTAGCTGAAAAACTTGTATTCTTTTTTGTAAAAAGACGCCCTTTTGCCCATACCTTAACGCTTTTGTTTATTTTAACAGGGATTATTTCCTATTTTCAACTCCCACAAGAAATCTTTCCACCAATAACTACAAACAAGATAGAAATTAAGGCTTACTATCCAGGCACATCTGCAGATACCTTTGATGATATAATCACAAGCAGAATAGAAGATGAGGTGCAAAACATAGAAGGTGTAAAACTAATAGAGTCAATTACAAGAGATGGTTCCTGCCTTATAACTATCACCCTTGATGATTCAACGCCAGTTGAGGATACCCTATTTAAAGTAAGAGATGCAATAGACAAGGTAAAACCCGACTTCCCTGAAGACATGGATGATCCAACTGTAGCAAGACGAATTGAAAAATATCCCCTTCTCACTCTTTCAATAAGTGGAGCAAGCGAAAAAAAGCTACAAGACGTTGCAGAAGAGATAAGAAAAGAAATAGAAAGGATTCCTGACATATCAAGGGCTACAATAAATGGCAAGGCAAAGCATGAGGTGCATATTTATCTAAAAAATCAGATCTTAGAGGCCCTGGGCATATCTCCTTTTCAAATAAAGGCCCTTATACGAGCCTGGGTAAACAACAGTCCATTGGGCGAAATTAAGGAGATTGGCAACCATATCTTTATAAACACACCAGGGGGCAAGCCAGAAAGAGATTTCTGGAATAACATAATCTTTCATATTGGTTCAAAAAAATTATATCTTTCAAGCATTGCCGATATAAAATTAGAGCTTTCTGAAGTTAAAAGTCTTTCCCACTTTAATGGCAAGCGTAATATCTCCCTTACGATATTCAAAACGGCAGAAGGTTCATCCATTGATCTTTCAAAAAAGATTAGAAAAAAAATAGAAAAATGGCAAAAACGGTTTAAAGGCCTAAGGTTTTCTGTATATACTGATCTGTCCGTTTACATAAAAAACCGCTTAAATACTGTTAAATCTTCTGCTGTTGTCGGTCTTATCCTAGTGTCCTTTTCTCTCTATCTATTTTTAAACATAAGGGTCTCGATAACGGTACTTTTGGGCATTCCAACAGCCTTTCTTATTTCCTTTGTTTATCTTCATTACAAGGGTAGAACAATAAATATGCTTTCTCTGTTTTCATTTCTTATGGCCCTTGGAATGGTAGTGGACGATGCTATCGTGATTGGAGAAAACATATATAGAAAAATGGAAGCGGGCCTTAAACCAATAAGAGCAGCGGTTGAAGGTACAACCGAAGTGTTTTGGCCTGTTTGCGCTGCAACTTTCACAACAATTGCAGCTTTTTTACCTTTGCTTATGGTAGGTGGAGATATAGGAAAATTTTTGGCAATAATTCCAATATTTGTAAGTACGGTACTTTTTGCATCATTGATCGAGGCCCTCTTTATTCTGCCTGTCCATGCAGTGGAGCTTTACAAAAGTGGAGTTGGTAAAAGCCCTTTTTCAAATTGGGAACCCCTTCGACTCCTCTATAAAAAGGCACTAAGTTTTCTGATTGAACACAAAAAACTTACCATCTTAGGCTCTTTAGCCATTTTTTTCATTTCCATGGCATGTCTCAAGGTGTTTCTTTCCTTTGTACTTTTACCTCAATTTGATACAGATCAAATTTACATTAGAGGCAAGCTGAGTTCAAAACATGGTATAAAAGAGACAGAAAAGATAGTGTCCATTATTGAAGATAGGGTTAGAAAATGTCTTTCAGAAGACGATCTAGACTCAATTGCAACTCATATAGGCACCTCTTTTAATGACAAGATGGAGTTTGACGTTGGCGAAGACCTCTTTCAGGTATTTGTAAATCTAAAAAAACCTGCACCTCAAAACTGGCTTGAACATTATGTGTATCCAGTTGTTATGTTGGGCACTTATGAATTTGGAACAAGAAAGCACACTGCAATGGAACTGGCAAAAGTAATTGAAAAACATTTAAAGGACATAAAGATACAAAAACTTACAGTAACAAAACCAAAGGCAGGCATTGTAAGAGCTGACATTGAAATCTCTTTTTATACTCAAGATGTTGATAAAAATAGGTCTATAAAACTTATGAAATGGGCAGCAAACGAGCTAAAAAATGCCCTTATTCAAATAGATGGTGTCAAAAACATATCAGATAATTATGACCCTGGGAAAATAGAGTTAGAGCTTTACTTAAATAAACGTGGAAGAGAACTTGGATTTACTGAAGCAACTATTGCCCAATATCTAATCCCTTATTACCTAAACATAAAAACTGCAAGAATAATGAAAAACGTAAAGGATGACTATGTAGTAAGGACATATATTGAAGATAGAACCGATCTTGAACGTTTTTTAAGACTCAAACTTCAAATACCTGGCATGCAAAAATCTGTTTATCTAACAGACATTTGCACAATTATCCCCAAACAAGGGCTTTCTCGTATATGGAAAGAAAATGGCATAAGAGAAATTACAGTTACTGCCTCCATCGACAAGACTATTACAACAAGCAGACAGGTTATGAAAAAACTCTCTCACGTCTTTTCAAAAATACGATCAAACGGTGTTGGCATAGATATTAAAGGGGAAAAAAAGGTGGCAGATCGGACATTGAGAGATCTTATGATGGCAGGCGTTGTTGCAATACTTGGAATTTTGCTAGTGCTTCTTCTACAATTTAATTCTTTTGGCGATGCGTTTATTGTGCTTACTTCTGTACCGTTTGCCTTTGTGGGCGTAATCTTTGGACATCTGATAATGGGCAAACATCTTGCCATTCCATCACTTTTAGGCTTTGTTGGCCTTGCAGGAGTAGCAGTAAATGATGCAATAATTATGGTGGACTTTCTAAAAAGACACAGGGCTGAAAGACAAGATCAAAAGGCCTTTTTAAACTCTGCTGCCATGAGGCTCAGACCCATTATCCTTACATCTGTTACCACCATAATGAGTCTTATACCTCTAATCTTTTTTGCAACTGGACAGGCCATGATCTTAAGCCCTATGGCCATTTCCTTTGGTTATGGTCTCCTTGCTGCCACGTTTTCAAATCTGTTTCTTGTGCCGACCCTTTATTGTTTGGTGCATAAGATAAAATTTTCATAGTAAACCATTAGCTTAACAACTGTCATTTCTACACTTTTCATAACAATATTCTCAAACTCATTAAGCCTAGATTGCTAATCGACAGCTTTCAAGCGATGTGGAGCAGGTTAACACTCCATTAATAGCGATTTGTTAGTTTATGATCTTTAATAAACACTTGCTTTGTCAGCTTAGCGTTGCATTTATTTTTCATCTCCTATTTCTATTTCTTCCCATCCCGTTATCATCCCTTTAAGATGAGATAAAGGAGTTCTTCCTGTTGTAATCAAGTAACAGTGGAATATTAAAAATATAAGCATAAAAAAGGCACCTGCTGTATGTAAAAATGCCACTTGTGAGGTCTTGATAGCAACCCCTTTTGCCCGAAACCAATCTGGATATAGATAAATAAAGCCTGTTATGAACTGCAACGGGAAAATAACTGCCTTTAAAAATAAATACGCTAGTCTTTGCAACGGATTAAGCTTTCTTTCTGGATGTTTTTCAAAGGGGTGACATGCACCTTTAAAGATATCTTTAACATAATATGAGCAGACTTCTATAAGCTTTTCTCTAATTGGCACATAATGTTTCCACTGACCTGTTGTCACATGCCAAAAAACGGCAAATACAAAAAGCACAAAAAGACCATATGCACAGATATCATGCCACCATACAGCCTCTCTATATCCAAAAAGATCAAGACTCCCGTGGATTTCAAAACCGGTTATGATTAACACAATTACCAAAAGTGCCTGGAACCAGTGCCAAAATCTCTCAAACCTAGTATATAAATAGACCTTTTGTACCATGGCCGTGTCTCCTTTTTACTTATCCTTGCTTGTAATTAATATCCGTGCAAAACCATGAATCAAAACAACTGCCAAAGAAAGTACTGTTAAGAACCAGCCTGTCTTATCCAACAGTTCAAATCTATCTCGCCTTGGCATATAAACCCCCTTTATTTTCGCTAGCCTGCTACCGTTTGAGCGATGGCACTCGCTACAGGCAACAGCATCTTTTTTGGGAGGTATCATGTGTGCCAAGGGTAAATAATAATATGTTTCAACAAATTGAAGTTCTCCGCTAAAAGGCACTCCTGCCGCCTTCATTCCTGCTTGAGCGGCTTTCTTCCAATCGTACTCTGCCCAAAAAGCACCAGAACCTTTTTTGCCAAAGAGCTTTGGAATTATCATTGTCTTATTGATTGGGTCATAAGGCTGTTTGCCTCTATGAAGCTTAAATGGATAAATCCTTGAATCTGGATCTTCTGAAGAACCAAGAGGCCTGTTAAGATAGATTATCCCATTCTGAGGTTCCTTTTTATCGGTTACAAGGGTGTATTCCATTTTTCCATTGAACCACTCATATGCTGGCATAAGATTTTTGCCCCATTTCATTGTGCCTTTTTTTGAGTGATAGGCTGGTTTGCCAAATTTATCTTTTTTTATTATTGGCTTATGGTCAGGAGTGAACTTTCCTGCACTTGACCAGTCCCACCAAATATTTGTAGGCATTGCCCGAGCATATGCTGGAATATGGCAAGTAACACATGCTACCCTATCGGTATGATGATTGAGTTTACTATACTTGTGCGGAAAGGTTCCATGACATGACTCACATCTTATTCTGTGACCGTCATCCTTTGGCAGAGCAAGATGCCTTTTGCCCTCTGGAGGCCTTCTATACTTTCTTCCGTCAATATCATGAGAAAATGTGGTATGACATTTAGTGCATGAAAAATTCAACCCTTTTGAATCCATGTGAACATCAATATCTTTTGATGGATTAGTAAGGGTGCTATCCATGTCACCTCTTTTTACACCATCTCCACCTCCACTGTAAAAATGGCATTTTCCACAACTCTCTCTGGTAGAATGGCCAACCTTTTGGGCAACAAGTTTTAAGTTTACAGCCTTAAAACGCTTCTTGCCTGCAAAGAGTTTTTCCTTATAGGGAGGATAACCACAATCTGTAGGGAATTTTTTATAGGTACCAGTGGTATCGTGACAAACTAGGCAGTCGATCTTTTCATCATTGTTAAAATCAAAGTTGTTGTCTCTAAAGCCATATCCCGCATGACAGCTAGTGCACCTGCACCAGTTTGAAGTAACAGCCACTCAGTAATTATTTATTACATGCCTTTTGCCTAGCCTTCTTTTGTCAAAGCCTATCTCCCAGGTCCAGTGAAGGGTCTTTTTAAACTGGCTTGCAGCAAGATTATGGCAGTCAAGACATGCCTTTGTCACCTCTTCTGCCGTGTTAAAGTCCTTATTTAAGGCAGGAAGTTTTGAGTGATCAACAGTTGAGTTAGCATAAGCCTTTGAATATGAAATTGAAAAAATGGAAACCAGAAAAAGAACCATTAACAAGAATAAGTAATTACATCTTTTGTCCATTGGCCTACCCTCCCATATCTAGTAGTAACCTAAAGTGAAAGTAAGTACTAATATAGAGAAAGTCAATTTTTTTCATACGCTCAAAACTATTGAGAGCTTTTTCTTGAGAATAAAAGTCAGCTATTGTAATATCCGCCCTCATGAATTTTCTTCCTGCCACGAAAAAAGAGATGCTTGATTTGGGATGGGACTTTGTTGACATTGTGCTTGTAACAGGCGATGCATACATAGATCATCCATCCTTTGGAATTGCACTTATTGGCAGATGGCTTGAAAAAAACGGATTTAAAGTGGCCATTCTCTCACAGCCAAAACACTCTGATCATAAAGACTTTTTAACCTTTGGAAGGCCGAGGTTATTTTTTGGTATAAGTTCAGGAAACCTTGACTCTATTGTTGCAAACTATACAAGCCACGGAAGGATAAGAGAAAAGGATGCCTATAGCCCGTTTGGAAATCCATATTTTGATAATAATATAAAATCAAAACAAAACAGAAGGAGACCAGACAGAGCTGTTATAAGATATACCAACCTGGCCAAAAGGGCCTATCCTGATGTCCCTGTAGTGTTAGGTGGCATTGAGGCATCTTTAAGGCGATTTATCCACTATGACTTTCAACAAGAATGCCTTAGAGATTCTGTTCTTTCAGATGCAAAGGCAGACATACTTGTCTATGGCATGGGAGAGCTAGCAAGCCTTGAAATTGCCCGAATGCTCCAAGCTGGGAAAGATCTATTAGATATTAATGGTACATGTATTAGGATGAGCCAAAAGGCATTGGAGAAATTTATAGACTCTAAAGAACACATCTTTTTACCCTCATGGCAAGAGATAAATAAAGATAAAAAACTCTTTCTTGAAGCAGAAATTTTGATTGATAAAGAGGCAAAGGCAATCAAAAAACGGATTTTAATCCAAAGGCAAAAATCAGGACAATTTATTTTACAAATGCCGCCAATGAGAGCTTTAACACAAAAAGAACTAGACAGCCTTTATGAGTTACCTTTTGCAAGAAAGCCACACCCAAAATTTAAAGATGTGCCTGCCTATAAAATGATAAAGGATTCTGTGACAATTTTGCGAGGCTGTTCTGGAAACTGTCACTTTTGTGCAATAACCAGGCATCAAGGACCTATTGTAACTTCAAGAAGCATTGAATCCATTGCAAAAGAAGTTAGGGCTATTACAAAAACGCAAGATTT
>CAYMRT010000112.1:0-3578 GCA_964392885.1 uncultured Desulfobacterales bacterium
GATCTATAACATGCTTCCCATATATCTTGTATCCGAGCATGGCTACAAGGAACTGTCAGCAAACTATTTGGTGAGCCTTTCCAGGGTCTCTACCCTTGTAACCGCCCTTCTTGGAGGTGTATTTTCAGACATATTCGGCCCAAGAAGAGTCATGGGTTGGGTCTTATTTTTTACTGGTATAGTGACCTTTTTTCTTGGTATTACTCAAGGACTTTTTTTAAAAATAATAGTCTTTATCCAGCCTCTTCTTGCAGTCTGCTTCTTTCCGGCTGCCTTTTCATGTCTTTCTGCTATATCAGATGAAAAAGACAGAAATCTTCTTATTTCGATGATAATTCCTTTTGCCTTTGTAATGGGGGCAGGTGTAATGCCTACAATAATAGGATGGATGGCTGACTATGGGATGTTTGAACAGGGTTTTATGATGGCAGGAATCTTCCTAGCATTGGGGATATTTTTTGCAAAACTTCTCCCTATTCCACAAAAAACACTTACTGGTTGCTGATGAAAAATTTTTTATTTTTTAAAAATCATACTAAATTGTTTATGATCTTGGTATCGCTTTTTCAAGGTAGAAACAGCTCCTTCTAAATAGGGAGATCTTATCCCATGATCAAGAGACAAAGATGCTTCCCAAAAGGCTGCCATGTCATCTGCAATTTTTATTATAGCTCCATCAACAGGTAAGAATTTATCTTTGTTATATTTACTTTCTATTTCATTTAAATAAATAACTTTTTTCTCTAAATAAATTCTATTCTTAAACTGATTTTCCAAAAAATATTCCATTTCAAAACCCCAACTTTCAGGAAGAAGCGGTATAATTTTATCCTCTATCTTTTGTTTTTCATATTCAAGTATTATATCTTCAAGCCCAGGCACCTCCCTTTTAATTGGCGAGATAATATCCCTTGTATAGACTTCTGGTAGATCATGAAATAGTGCTGAAAAAAAGTTATTATAGATCCTTTTTTTGCAAGGAAAATCACAGGTTATTTGCATTAAAAAATATGTAAAAAAGGCAACAACGAGCATGTGGCCTAGTACAGTAGTTTGTGGAATTCTGGGGGTTTTTGACCATCGTTTTTGAAATCTTAATTGACTTAAAAGATCTACAAAATGATGCGACTTTCCTTCGAGTAGAATCTTTTGTACCCCTATGAGATCATAATAGTCTTCTATTTTATCTTCTATCTCTCTTTTTGTCTCATCAATTCCATACATCTTTGGGAAAGCATGATAAACAAGTTCAAATTCCCATTTTGTAGCCAAAAAGTGAGCAGCGCTAAGTATCCTTTTCTCTTTTGGAGCACTATTATTATTTGAGAGGTAATTTTCCATCTCTTTTATCAAATCATTGCCTGTTATAAGGCTCTTGAGGCCGTTTAATTCCTCTTTTACTTGTCCAAGCACATATTGATTTAATTTGGCTCCTGCTTTTTTCATAAGATAGTGAAATACAGGGGGTTTTATATCTGTTAAAACCACTCGTTGCAAAAACTCAAAAAGTCCTCCTTCAATAATATTTAACCAATTAATTTCATCAAATTGTTCCTGAAACTTTGCAAGCACATAGGCTATTGTCATTTTATGAGCTTGTTTATCTAACTCTGTGAGTTCAACAGGCCTTACATGATCATTCCATCTTTGAATGCTTGCTGCCTCAAAAATACGTCTTATTAATTTATTAGAGATCATGGCTCACCTTCTTGACATAGATTGTTTTTCTTGTTATCAGACAAAACCGTTAATATTGTTTAGAAGGCGCGTAGCTCAGGGGGAGAGCGCTACCTTGACGCGGTAGAAGTCGGCGGTTCGATCCCGCCCGCGCCTACCAAATTTTTGTTTTTTTATTTACATTGTCTAATAATACTTGTAAGAAAAAGGCATCTGTTAGGTCTCTTTTATGACCCAGATGCCTTTTTGTATATTTAAAATAGTAATTTGGCAATAGCTTTGAGGGCATATAAATGATTACTGTTAAAATTTCTGGAAGTGGTGAAAAAAATATTGAGCCTGGAATTAGCGTTGGAGAACTTCTTAAAGAAGAATTAAGTAAAAAACAAAGAAAAAAGCTAATACTTGCCAGGGTAAATAATGAATTAAAAGATCTAAATTTTAAAATAGAGGAAGACTCTGAAGTCGAACCTATCTTTTTGGGAGATGAAGATGCACTAGAGGTTCTTAGGCACTCAACTGCACATCTAATGGCTCAGGCAGTAAAAAGACTTTATCCAGACGCTCAGGTAGCAATTGGTCCTGCCATTGATCAAGGTTTTTATTATGACTTTAATACAGTTGAGCCTTTTTCTCCTGAAGATCTCAAAAAAATAGAAAAAGAGATGAAGGCTCTCTCTAAAAAGTCCATTCCGATTGAACGACTCGAAATGCCGATTGAGGAGGCTATAAATCTTTTCAAAGAAAAAAATGAACCGTATAAGGTAGAACTTTTAGAGGAACTTAAAGAACAAGGAGAAAAGACAGTATCTCTTTACAAGCAAGATGAATTTATAGATTTATGTAGAGGCCCTCATCTTCCAGATACAGGTAAGATCTCGGCGTTTAAATTGTTAAATGTAGCAGGAGCATTTTGGAAGGGCGATGAAACCAGAGAGATGCTTCAACGTATATATGGTACGGCCTTTTTTGATAAAAAGGAATTAAACTTATATCTTGAACGTCTTGAAGAAGCGAAAAGACGAGATCATAGAAAAATAGGAAAAGAGCTTGAACTTTTTTCTATTGAGGAAGAAATTGGCCCAGGGCTTATTCTTTGGCATCCGAAGGGGGCTTTAATTAGAAAAATAATAGAAGACTTTTGGAGAGAGGAGCATTTTAAAAGGGGATACAGTTTACTTTTTACTCCTCATATTGCAAAAAGAGAGCTTTGGAAGACAAGTGGACATTTAGATTTTTATTCAGAAAATATGTATTCGCCAATGGATATTGATGAAGTTAGTTACCAAATAAAACCTATGAATTGTCCTTTTCACATTGCCATTTACAACTCAAAAAAAAGAAGCTATAGAGAGTTGCCATTGCGCTGGTGTGAACTTGGAACAGTTTATCGGTATGAAAGGACAGGTACTCTTCATGGATTAATGAGGGTTAGAGGTTTTACCCAAGACGATGCCCATATCTTTTGCATGCCTGAACAGCTTGACAATGAGATCTCTGAAATACTTGATATGACCCTTTATATGTTACAAGTCTTTGGCTTTAGTAAATACGATATATACCTTTCAACAAGGCCTGAAAAATATGTTGGAAGTGATGAACATTGGGACTTAGCTACCAATGCCCTCAAAAATGCCCTAGAAAAAAAAGGACTTGAATATGATATTGACCCTGGAGAAGGTGTATTTTATGGGCCTAAAATAGATATTAAAATAAGGGACTGTTTAGATAGATCGTGGCAGTGTTCTACTATTCAAGTAGATTTTAATTTGCCAGAAAGGTTTGACGTAAGTTATATTGGCGAAGATGGCATGAGTCATCCACCAATTATGGTGCATAGGGCTCTTCTAGGTTCTTTAGAGCGCTTTTTTGGAGTGTTGATTGAGCATTATGCAGGGGCC
>CAYMRT010000113.1:0-3334 GCA_964392885.1 uncultured Desulfobacterales bacterium
TGTGGATCTATTAAGTAACAAATATTACGATCCCGATGAGATAAAAGGTGATTATGGTTTAGAGGTTTTGGCCTGTATTCCAGTGCTTCTAAGTCCCCAAGAGGTTAGGAAACAGCGTTTAAAGAATGTTGCATTAGGCCTTGGTGCAATGGCTGGATATATGGTGGTCATCGGTCTGTTTATTGTCCTTTCTGTTAAGGGGCCGGGTTCATTTGCCGGGCTAATTTAATTTTTTCATGTACCTTGACTTTTATAACCTGAAAATTGAGCCTTTTTCTCTTTCTCCAGATCCCCGTTTTTTGTTTCTGGCTCCATCTCACAAGGAGGCCTTAGCCTATTTAAAATATGGATTAATTCAACAGAAGGGATTTGTGGTAATTACGGGAGAGGTTGGTACAGGAAAGACCACCCTGATCTACTCACTTCTGGCACAGATGCCAAAGCAGATAGTAACCGCCTTTATTTCAAATCCTACTCTTACTCGAGATGAATTTTTTAGCTTGCTAGCACAGGAGTATGGGCTTGGAGATATAAAGAACAAGGCCGATTTCTTGTTAAAATTCTCTAAATTCCTTGAAGATTCGCTGGATAAAAAGAAGAATGTGGTTTTGATTATTGATGAAGCACATCGACTGGATACGGAGATCCTCGAAGAAATAAGGTTATTGTCTAATCTTGAGACCCCTAATGCCAAGCTGATCAATATAATACTCACTGGTCAACCTGAATTTTCTGAGATTTTGAATCATTCTGATTTTAGGGCGCTTAAGCAAAGGGTTACTTTAAAATATACGATAATGCCACTTACGCTTGAAGAAACCGAAGCCTATATCCAGGTGCGTTTGGCAAAGGCAGGAGCAAAGGATGTTGGTATTTTTACTCAGGAGGCAATCGAGGCCGTATTTAACTACTCAAAGGGAATTCCTAGGGTGATAAACTTGCTATGTGATCATGCACTTTTGACAGGTTTTGTAAAGGAAACCAAGATCATAGACGATAAAATTGTAGAGGAATGTGCAAAAGAACTAGAATGCGAAGGAATGGCAAGGGATACTTTTACTGAGATTTCGCATAAAGGGAATAAGGCTTCAACTTCTAGAGGTGTCAGGATAATTGCAACAATATTTATTAGCATCTTGATAACTGGCCTTTTGTTTATGTTGTATCATTTTGAGAGTTATAAATCGTTTTTTGAAAGGTTTATGGAATTATTAAAATAGGAAAAAATTTATGAGTAAGATCGGAAAGGTCCTTGAAAAAGCAAACGCGGAGGATTTGAAAGGTTGGGGGTCTTTGGATCGAAATAACGATGTGCAATCTAAACAATCCAAAGACTTGGTTGAAAAAGATGCTGATGCAGTTGTGATAAAGACTCCAAAGCAAACACCAGATACCCTGGAAGGGCCGGTAGACTTTAGGGTGGTGGTGTATCACAATCCTGAGTCTTTGGCTGCAGAGCACTTCAAGGTGCTAAGGTCATCTATTATGTATCCTTCTGATGGCAGAGAGATAAAGTCCGTTTTAGTAACCTCAGCCCTTGAGCAGGAAGGGAAGACAATGGTTTCCTGTAACCTAGCTGTGAGTATAGCACAAAGCGTTGATCCCTATGTGCTTCTGATAGACGGAGACGTGAGGCGGCCGAGTGTTCAAAAGACCTTGGGCCTTAAAAAGGCTCGAGGGTTAACAGATTATCTTTTGACAGGCAGACCCCTTTCAGACTTTCTTATGAAAGGCATCATGGATAAGATGACGGTCTTACAAGCCGGTTCAATAGTGAGAAATCCTGCTGAGCTTATGACATCGGAAAAGATGCATGCACTTATCCAGGAAGCAAGAGACAGATATGCAGATCGATTGATAGTTATAGATTCACCACCAGTAAATCTCGCTGCAGAAACTCTTGTGTTAGCTAAACAGGTCGATGCCGTTATTTTAGTGGTTCGATATGGAGTTTCAGACAAAAATGCCGTTGAGGAGGCCGTGAATAAGTTAAATAAACAAAAGATCTTAGGAGTGGTTTTTAATGGATTTGAAGTGACACCAAGAAAATATACTTATTATAAAAAGGGTTATTATAATTAGTCATTGATTGATGATTAATTGATTGATTATTAATTTTAGTAATTGTTAATTGAGTAAGCCTTATGTTTTTTATTTGCGGTGATAAACTTACAAAGATAACATCGAAATTGTTGGAGCATTTACTTAGATTTTTATAGACTGGAATTAAAAAGATAAATTTTATATTTTTTGTTTAAATTATTATTTTTATTTTCTCATTTAAAAGAAATGTTTCATTAAAGCATTTTTTCTTCTAAGTCGATCCAATTAGGGGACGATTTTTATATTAAGCTAGGGTTAATTTTTAAAATTATATCTTCTTGTCTGGTTCGAATCTGATCAATATTACAATTGGAAGGGGGATCCCCCTCACCTGAAGAGCGGTAGCATGCGTATTTTTACAAATAATTTGGGCTAAAATTTTCTAGAGAGGTAGAATAATGGATATTCCATTTGTAGATTTAATAGGATTGCATGGTCCATTAAAAAAAGAAATCATTAATATTATTTCTCAAGCGCTTGATTCTGCAGCGTTTATAGGGGGCCCAGAGGTAGAGAATTTTGAAAAAGAGTTCGCTCAATTTTGTGAAGCTAGATATTGTGTAGGTGTCTCATCTGGTACGGATGCATTACGTTTTGCTTTGATTGCTAGTGGGGTACAACCTAATGATGAAGTGATTACGGTACCTAATAGCTTTATAGCAACTGCAGAAGCGATTTCTCAAATAGGCGCTATACCTGTTTTCGTGGACATAAATGCAAAAAGTTTGAATATGAATCCTGCATTAATTGAAGACAAAATTACAAAAAAAACGAAGGTTATTTTGCCAGTCCATTTATATGGACAGCCAGCTGATATGGACGAAATTTTGGAAATCGCACATAAATATAATCTTACCGTCATAGAAGATGCATGCCAGGCACATGGGGCTAGATACAAAGGCAAGAGAGTTGGGACCCTTGGGCTTGCCGGCTGCTTTAGTTTCTATCCTGGCAAAAATTTAGGAGCATGTGGAGAAGGTGGAGCCGTTATAACTAATGACGAAAATATAGCAAATTGTATAAAAATGTTAAGAGACCACGGACAAATTGAAAAGTATATTCATGAAATAGAAGGATATAATGGCCGGCTAGATGCTATTCAGGCTGCTATTTTAAGAATAAAGTTAAAAAAATTAGAAGAATGGAATAAAAAACGACGAGATGCGGCCTTTTTATATTCTTCCATGCTATCTGATGTTCAAGAAGTGCAAATTTTACATGAAGCAGATGA
>CAYMRT010000114.1:0-2113 GCA_964392885.1 uncultured Desulfobacterales bacterium
TAATTTATTAAATTATAGATTCTCTCCCCATAGAAAAAGGTTTTCTATTCCATCCCAAATTCACAATGTGATTAAAATATGAAACATTTTAAATAAAGCATAACTTGACAAATTGGTCAATATTTCCCTTTTTTGGAAAAAAATGGCAATAATATTTTATTTTATTGAATTACTTCGTTTTTAACAAAAAATCCATCTATTTGTCTATCATTAACCAGGGCCTCTGACAAAAACTAAAACATCTGTGTCTATCAGAAGATATAAGTCCAGATTACTTCAAATGCCTGAGAAAAAGTACGTCTGCGCGCCCTCCGTCTTGCATCTTCGGCAAACCTGCGAGCTGCATAATCTGGGATGAAGTATCACTTGGCTTTCTGATCAGATTAAAAGACAAGGGGTCAGGCCTTTTGCCTGACCCCTTTTTTGGGAAGTCCCCGCCCCCCTAATATCTCCCTGGGCATTTGGCTAAAAGGAGCGGGAACCAGGGGAAGGGAAGTTAAGGGCAAGAGAGCAACTCTTAGGATGCTCCTGCTCGCCTTCGTAAGGGAATAACTTTAGCTGGCTCACCATTCTTCTTTTTATGAAAGTAGCAATTGCCATGATCACTTTGGCAAAAATCATCTTTGCATGTATGGCTACATAGGAGCCTATTTATGGTATCTACAAGTCCATTTTCTCCATAAAAGTGATCCATCAGCATGTCGTGGAGCTTTATGCAGGCCTCAAGCGGGGTTTTGCAGCGGTTACGCTCCATATCGATCCGCCACTGGAGCCCTTCGAGGCGTTTTTTGAGATGCTCAGGCGCATTGTCTATAAGTTCACGTATGGCCTCCCTCCTCCTCTCCTCGAAGGCCTCTGGATCCATCTTGGCAAGATTCATCCATTCATCCAGGTCAAACTCCCGGGCCTTGTTATCCTTCATAACGGGTTGCCTTCCTTTCTTGCAGATCTTTAACAAAAGTTTTTTAATCCTTCAATAATTCAAGAATGATACCATTTAATTTTGCTATTTTTCTGAAAAGTTGTGCTGGTCTTGCTTAGATTTTTGTATAAACAGCGAAAGATGAGAAAAAAAGTTCCCTCTAAAATGGAAGAGCTTTTCGTTTTGTGATCATTGCAAAATTGTCAGATCAAGTTAAAGTGGCTCATCACAGTTAAGAATCATAAAGAAAAAGAAGAGTATGACGGAGGTTTTTTTATGTCCCTAGACGAGATTAAAATCAGCAGGGCCATACTGGACCGTTATATGGCCAAGCTTTCGGATTGCATGGAACTTGACGTAGCCATAGTTGGAGCCGGGCCTTCTGGTCTCATGGCTGCCCTGAAGCTTGCTGAGAAGGGTAGAAAGGTCGCCCTTTTCGAAAGAAAGCTCAGTGTTGGTGGTGGCATGTGGGGCGGCGGCATGATGTTCAATGAGATAGTGGTCCAGGAGGCTGGCGCTGAGATATTGAAAAACCTAGGCATAAAGGTCATTGATGCAGGTGATGGATACTTTACAGCAGATGCAGTTGAGTGCACCACCACCCTAGCAAGTCTTGCCTGCAAGGCAGGGGCAAGGATCTTTAACCTTATAACCGTTGAAGACGTAATGGTAAGAGAGGACAGAGTAACTGGCCTTGTTATCAATTGGACAGCAGTTGACATGGCTTGTCTTCATGTAGATCCGTTAGCTGTTAGAGCAAAATATGTAGTAGAGGCAACTGGGCATGCAACCGAGGTCTTAAAGGTGGTTCAGAGAAAAATTGGTACAAAGCTGCTTACAGAAAGCGGAAAGATCATGGGTGAACGCTCCATGTGGGCAGACATAGCGGAGAACACTACTCTCAACAACACAAAAGAGGCATTTCCTGGCGTGTTTGTAACTGGTATGGCAGCCAATGCCACGTTTGGCTCTTTCCGTATGGGGCCCATATTTGGCGGAATGCTCCTTTCCGGGCAGAGGGTGGCAGAGCTTATAGATGAAAGGCTCAGAGGCTAAACACATCCTTGATGATCTTGGAGGCAAGGGCCAGAAAACTGCCTGGCAAGAGACAAGGGAGATCTCAGGCAGAGAGATAGCGGAACTTACCTGTCTGTATGAAATCACGAGGGCCCTTTCCTCCACCCTTGACAT
>CAYMRT010000115.1:0-4150 GCA_964392885.1 uncultured Desulfobacterales bacterium
AGAGAATGGAAGAAAAGAGAAGCTGTACGGCAACATATTTCTATATTTTTTCTATCTTTAATTTTACTTTTAGTAGCTTTATCTGCAATAGGTTTTACTATCCAAGGCAAAGTTTCATCTCAAAGAGAAGAACTAAAAAAACTTGAGGCTAAAAGAGCAAAACTTGCATATGTCAATAGAAAGATTAAGCAAGTACAACAAAAAAGTAAGGAAATTGAAACAAAATTCCAAGCTATTGAAAAGCTGCAACAAGGCAGGACAAGAACAGTTAAAATTTTAGATGAAGTAGTATCATCATTACCAATAAATCGCATGTGGCTCACTAGTTTAAATTTAAAACATAATAATATGAATTTATCTGGAATAGCTTTAGATAATCATACAGTTGCACTTTTTATGAGAAGACTTGAGACATCAAAGCTTGTTAAAAAAGTTAAGCTTAAAAATACAAGAAGAAAAAATATTCAAGGCCATGAATTAATGCAATTTGATTTAACTATTAATCTAATAAACTAAAAGAAAAAGCTAAAAGGAAAATGCAGCTAAAGATACCAAGTTCAATATTCGATACTGTTTATTCAATGCCAGTTTGGCAGAAGATATTAATTCTTTTAGCTTCCTGGCTTATACCTTTAGGGCTTTTTTGGTATTTGTTTTTATCTGCTAGAATTGGCGAACTGGATACAATTTCAACTAAGATCCCTAAACTTAAAAAGGAAATAGCAACTCTTGAACAGAAAAGCAAACAGATTCCGAAGTTAGAAAAAGAGTTAAAAGAAATGCAAGGGATACTAGCACAGGCTATGAAATTATTGCCAGAAAAAGAAGATATCCCTTCTGTCTTAACCTCTATTTCATCTTTAGGAAATGAGGCTAGATTAGAATTTCAGGCATTTAGACCAGGGACAGAAAAAGTTCATGATTTTTATGTGAGTATTCCAGTATCTCTTGAGTTTAAAGGGCCTTTTCACAACACTGTTGTTTTTTTCGATAGGATTAGCAGGATGGCAAGAATAGTGCATATACAAGATGTATCCATGGGTGGCGCAAAAGAGAGTGCCCAAATTTGGAGTCAGGCAACAAAAGACACTGGAAAAAATTCAGCGACTTCTTCTAGTTCTACTACAGCCAAAGTAGAGTCTGGCCAAAATGAAGATGTTATTCAGAGGGGTAGTACTTGGGTTATTCAAACTAAGTGTACTGCTGTAACATATAGATTTTTGACACCAGAAGAGCAAAAGAAAAGAAAAAGAAGAAATAAAAAGAAAAAAAGATGATGAAAAAAGCTTTTAGTTGTCTGATAATTATTATTTTAATAGTAATTTTTAGCTCTAATTGCTTATTTGCAGCTTCAGATAAAAAGAATATTAAAAATAAGTCTGGTGCATTATTAAGTTCTTCCAAGATTCAGACTTACAAGAAAAGGCTAGCGAAGCTTTTATCTCCAGTAAAATATCACTACATAGCCGCAGGAAAGCCTGACCCATTTAGGCCCTTTTTCAGAAATAAGATTGCTAAAGTAAAAAAGAAAAAAAAGACAACTATAAAAAAGCCAGATAAGTGCAATACCCCTCTAGAGTGTATGGATGTTGGACAACTTACATTGGTAGGAATTGTAATTGATAAAAAAGGTGATGCCATAGCCATGGCACAAGATGCCTCAGGAATTGGCTACATATTAAAGAAAGGTACAAGAATTGGTTATAGGAGTGGAAAGGTTATAAAGATTGAGAGGGGTAGGGTTGTTGTAAGAGAACAAGTAGAAGATTTGAGAGGAGAGCTAACCTTTAGAGATAGAGTGTTATATCTCCATCCGGAGGAAGAAAATGGCACAAGATAAAAAAATATTACTAATAACTGGAGTATTCTTTTTTATCTTAAATACAGTAGCTTTTTCTGAGCTTAATTTAGCTTCAAATAATGTTGATTATTGGCTAAAGGAGTTAGAAAACAGAAAGCCCGTGTTGGCTAAGGTAACTTCTAAACAGAACCAAAAACAACTTAAAGAAAATTCTCACAAAAAGATAAAGGCTTCAGTAAAAAATAGTGAAAAGCACAGTATTGGTCCTAAACGAATAAGTGTAGATTTTTATAAAGTAGATCTTCATAATGTTTTTAGATTGCTTGGACAAGTTAGTGGAAAAAATGTGGTAGTTGATGAAGGAGTAAAGGGTACTTTGACCCTTGCTTTAGAAGATGTGCCATGGACCTTTGTGTTAGATGTTATTAAGAGTTTAAAGGGATTAAGTAGCATTGAAAAAAACAATACCATTATGATTTATCCCAAAAACAAGGCCATAGAATGGACTAATGAGCCTACTGGTACAGGAACTTTGGAGGCTGTACCACTTGAGATAGAAAGAGAAGAGCAGCCTTTAGTATTATCTAAGAGTGCAAAGGTAAATATTGAATCTGTAATGAAGCATTCGAAAACTCCTGTAAAAAATATAATGGAAGCTGAAAAGCTTATAAAAAAAGCAATAAAACAAGAAAAACATGGCAATACCTTAGGGGCATATGAGACCCTTAAAAAAGCTGTATATCTTTGGCCAGATAATTTAAAACTCAATGAAAAGCTGGCTGCCATGGCTCTTAAACAGGGAAATGTTTTGGATGCATATAATTATGCCAAAAAGGCCCTTTCTATTTATCCAAAATCTAGTGAAGCTGCTGCCATAGCTGCAGTTTCACTGGCACAAATGGAGAGATATCAGGATGCCAGAACATATTTTGAGATGGCTATGGCCAATAACCCAAGTAAAGACACTTTATGGAATTATGCCGTGTTTTTATTTTCTCAAGGTGAATATAGGGATGCTTTAAGGCTTATAAACAAAATAGAGGCTAAGTTTTCAATTTCTCCAGAAATTATAATGTTAAAGGCCCAATGTTATGAATATTTATCAAAGCCTGCACAGGCTGTTGCTGAGTATCGTTCATTAATTTCATCTGGACAGGGTATCCCTGAAGATATGGTCCAATTTGCCCAGATTAGGATTAAGGCCCTTACCAATTCCCAAGAATTACAGGGGAAAGGGAGGTAAAGATGAAGATAAGTTACATGGTGAAGATTAGAAACATATTACTAATTATTGCAATTCTTTTCTTAACGTTTGGATGTGCTCATCATACGCCTTCAACAACAGTGGAAAAGGCTGCAAAAGAAGTAAAGCAAAATGACATACAGCAAAATACAGGCAATTTTAACTCTCAAGCTTTACAAGCCTCAAATATAAAAGTTGTTAATTCATCTACAGATCTTAAACCGTCTATAAAATGGAAACCATCCTATTCTTTGACGGATATTAAAGTTTCTTCTGGTAAACTTGACAAACCGCAGATGCTTGTTGGGGCAAATATAAGTACAAAGAATGGTAAAGTTCCACTTCACACAGTTGTTAAGACATTGGCGGATTTAAAAGGAATGAATGTAAGTTGGTCGAGTGATGTTAATCAGGATGCGTTAGTAAATGTTAACATAAAAGCAAATAGTGATTTTTGGGAGGCCTTAAAAGAGGTTTTAAGGCAGGTAGATTATTTTTACGAATTTAAAAACAATACAATTATAGTTAAGTATAAAGATACTCAAAGGTTTTATATAGCTAGTCCATTTGTAACAGGTAGCTACAGGACATCTGTTGGAGGAGATTTCTTAGGAACTGCTGGAGAATTAGAGACAGGACTGCAGGGGGAGCTATCGGTTGAACACAATGATGAAAGAATCGATTTGTGGGAGACAATTGAACAAAATATAAGTCGTATTTTAGAGTTAGGTACATTAAGTGTACCAGAGTCATCTTCAGGTAATATTGAACAAGAAAGGCGATTAATTGAGGCTCAATGTAGAAGGCTTTATCCTTCAGAAACAAATAGGGCATTGCGTGATAGATGCATTTCTCAAAGGTTACAAGATCTTGAAGGTAGAGACTCTCAAACTTCAGGTGCTCAAGGAACTCAAAGCGCAAATCAAGGTACTAGTTCACAACAAAATAGAGGCATAAGAGAGGGGTTTTATTATACGATAGATAAGCCCCTTGGAATTATAACTGTTACTGCTCCAAGATCGCTTTTGGAACAAGTTAAAAACTACATTGATAATTTAAAAGAGGTCTTATCTAGACAGGTAATAATTGAAGCCAAGATATTAGAA
>CAYMRT010000116.1:0-3847 GCA_964392885.1 uncultured Desulfobacterales bacterium
GATAAAACTCGACGATGGTACTTGGGGTTGGAAAGAACATGCCCCTTATGATGCCATCTTGGTTACTGCTGGAGCTCCCGCCATTCCAACTCCTCTACTTGACCAATTAAATGATCCAGGAGTAATGGTTGTACCTGTTGGAGACGAATATTCACAGACCCTCACAAAACTTATAAAAAGAGATGGAAAGGTACATACAGAATTTCTTGAAGGTGTCAGATTTGTAAAACTTATAGGAGATCATGGATGGAACGGGTAGTAAGCATAATAAACTTCTTACCAAATCTGCTTAGAAAGTGTTATGACAAAATAATAATTTGGTCTTCCCATAAAAATGCAGTTTTTTTTCTCTTCTTTTTAGCACTGGCTGAGGCCTCCTTTTTCCCTATTCCTCCTGATGTAATGCTCATTACCCTTGGAATAGCCTTACCTAAAAAGTCTTTTAAATGGGCTACAGTGTGTTTATTGGGCTCTGTTATTGGCGGAATTTTAGGATATGGGCTTGGCTATTACTTTATGGCTATTGTTGGGGATAAAATTCTTGCCTTTTATCATCTAACAGACAAGTATGCAGAGGTGCAAAGCCTTTATCAAAAATATGATGCATGGGCTGTTGCAGCAGGGGGTTTTACTCCTCTTCCATATAAACTTTTTACTATTACAGCAGGGGCATTTCGGATAGACTTCCTTACCTTTATTATTGCCTCAATTTTATCAAGAGGGCTTAGGTTTTATTTAGTTTCAGGAAGCATTTATCTTTTTGGACCAAAAGTTAAATATTTTCTTGAAAATTATTTCAATCTTTTTACCATAATATTTAGTATACTCCTTATTGGAGGTTATTTTTTAATAAAATGGCTTTTATAGGTAGAAGAATTGGAATAATTGGAGCAGGTGTTTGCAACCAAGAAATATATGACCTTGCTAAAGAAACAGGACGGCTTGTAGCTCAACGAGGTGGAATTGTCTATTGTGGTGGATTAGGTGGTGTCATGGAGGCTGCCTGTCTTGGTGCAAGTGAAGAGGGAGGCATAACAGTTGGAATCTTGCCTGGTTTTAAGGCATCTGATGCAAATCCTTATGTAAAAATTCCAATAGTTTCAGGTTTAAGCCATGCAAGAAACGTAATTTTGGTACGATCTTGCGAGGTATTAATTGCAATTTCAGGCTCTCATGGCACCCTTTCTGAAATCGCCTTGGCTCTAAAGATGTGGAAGCCAGTAATTGGTTTAAATACTTGGCCAAATTTAGAAGACGTTCATTATGTAAATAGCCCACAAGAGGCAGTAGATAAAGCATTTGAATTGCTTGATTAATATTTTTTTATAGATGGACATTAAAAGGCAAATACGCTCAAAGTTAAAAGAGATAATCCTCTTATGCCTCTTTATCCTAAGTGGTTTAGGCATTGCAACAATTTTATATAAAAGCTTTTTCCTTAATGCAGAAATCTTACAATTTGATCTTACAAAAAAGGGGGCAAAAGGATTAGTAGCACTTCTTCACTCAACGAGAGAACTTATAGCCCTGTCTTCCTTTTTGCTTTTATTTTTATCATGTACCCTTTGTTTCACTATCTATTATTTTTTAAAAAGACAAAATAAGATCTTAAGGGCCATATCAATTATTAAAAAAAGCCAAAATCGTTACCGCTTCTTTACAGAAGCTCCTCCCTCTATTGGCATTATCAGATTTGACCTTATAGAGGCGAAATTACTTGATGCCAACAGAGCCGCTCTTAACCTTTTTGGAAAACCAAGGGCAGACATGATAAACAAATCACTTTTTAAACTCATACCGGAGAGTGAACAAAGTAAGTTACGAAATATTTTAGCACAGCTTCAAGCAGGAAAACCTAGTGAAGAGTTTAATGTAAAAATTAAAGACAACCTAGATAGAGAACGATTTATTTCCTTACACATAACAAACCTTAAAAATCCAGACATGGAACCAGAAGCTGTGGCTGTTGTCTTGGATGTAACTGATAAGGTAAAAGCAGAACAAGAAAGGATTGAAAAGGAACGTTTAGCAGGTGCACTTGAAATGGCTGGAGCCACAGCACATGAACTAAATCAACCCCTTCAGGTAATCTCTGGAATTTCGTGGATGATATTGCAAAAGCTCAAGAAAGACGACCCAATATATCAAAAGATAGAAAAGATATATAATGAAGTTGATAGAATGACTAAAATAGCCAATAAGATCTCATCAATTAGCACCTATAAGGTAAAAAGATATGTAGGTAAAACAAGGATTATTGATATTGATAAGGCTGCATCTACCACTAATAAATCCACAAAACTGACAAGGCTAAATGGTACCTAACAAACGCGCCTCATTAATTATTCTTTTAATGATTTCATAAGTACGCCCTGGAGTATTCAGCCCTTTTATTTCATGAATTTTAAACCACTTGGCATCTACAGCATCATCCATTGCAATTGCCCTTCTTTCACTTACTGCCTTTGCAAGCACATAAACTATCACATAATGAAAACGAATTTTTCCAGCCTCATCCTTGTAAATCGCATCGATGGCATCAGTAACTTTTAATGGCTCACACTTTAGACCTGTCTCTTCAAGTGTCTCTCGAAAAGCTGCCTCAAAAATTGTCTCGCCAAGCTCGATGCTTCCACCGGGCACTGACCATGTATCTTTTGCAGGAGGTTTACCTCTCTTGATAAGAAGTATCTCATCATTCTCATTTATAACAACAACTCCCACAGCAGCCTTGGGCTCAAATGGATATTCATTTTTGTCATAACTATCTTTTATATTTTTATCAGTCATGCTACATAAGATATTCAAGTTTTAATTTCATTCAATAAAAAAGGGAAATTTATGATTAAATTGGCACTTATATATGGAGGGAAATCAGCAGAACGTGAAGTATCAATTGCAGGTGCAAAAGGTATAGAGCAGGCACTAGATAAGAAAAAATATATAATAAAAAAATATGATGCTGCTAAAGATCTGCCAAACCTTGTAAAAGATGCCTCAGAACTAGATTGTGCCTTTATTTTGCTACATGGCAAATTTGGAGAAGATGGCACTATCCAGGGGCTTTTGGATTTAATTGGTCTTCCATATCAATCTTCTGGAGTGCTTGGAAGTGCTATAGCTATGGATAAACATATCTCAAAAATCCTTTATAAAGAAAATGGGCTATTAACCCCAAAGTGGTTAAGATTCTACAAAGATGACCAAATTAATGAGACAAAAATATTAGAAAACCTTAATCTACCTGTAGTTGTGAAACCTTGTAACCAAGGTTCAAGTGTTGGAATAACCATTGTGAGAGATATAACCCAATTAAACAAAGCAATAACTGATGCCTTTAATTGGGACAATGAAGTTATCGTTGAACAATATATAAAAGGCAGGGAAATAACAGGAGGGGTACTAGGCCTTGAAGAGCTTGTACCTCTTCCAATTGTAGAAATTATTCCAGGAGAAGAATTTGCTTTTTTTGACTATAAAGCGAAATATGAACCTGGTGCCACAAAAGAGATTTGCCCTGCAGATATCCCTTTAAAATTAACCGAGCTTGCACAGAAAACTGCCCTAGCTGCACACAAGGCCCTTAGACTTTCTATTTATAGCAGAACCGATATGATTTTAACAGAAGATGAAAAAATTTATGCAATCGAAACAAACACGATTCCTGGCATGACACCTACAAGCCTTTTCCCACAAGCAGCAAAGGCATATGGCCTTAGTTTTACCGAACTCTTAGACAAATTAATAGATCTGGCACTAAAAAGAGCTAAGGGTTAGTTAGCCTGTTACCATTAACTAACAATTTTTGACTTCTTGCAAAGAAAAAGTAAATTAAGCGATAAGCTAA
>CAYMRT010000117.1:0-2612 GCA_964392885.1 uncultured Desulfobacterales bacterium
AATTTACATTGTTAAAAGAGGAGATACCCTGTGGAATATAGCTAGAAAGTTTAAGGTCTCTGTAACCACCCTTAAAAGAATAAATAGGCTTAGCTCTAACTGTTTGGCAATTGGACAGGTCCTTACCATCCCATCTAGCTAAAAAGGAGGCTCAATGTGAATAACAGGTCCAGAATACTTTTAAATGAAAAGGAAATAGACAGAGCTCTTTCAAGAATGGCCCATGAAATTATTGAAAGAAACAAAGGAATAGATAGTTTATGCCTTGTGGGCATAAGAACTGGCGGAGTGCCTCTTGCCCAAAGACTTCAAGAAAAAATAGGCAAAATAGAAGGCAATAATCCCCCTGTTGGCATTTTAGATATTACCCTCTATAGAGATGATTGGAGTAATTTAAGTCAACATCCAATTATAAGAAAGACTGAAATACCTTTTTCAATAGACAATAAAAAAATAATCCTGGTTGATGACGTAATATATACAGGCAGAACAATAAGGGCTGCGCTAGATGCGTTAATAGATTATGGACGTCCATCTAAAATAGAATTGGCTGTTCTTGTTGATAGAGGTCGGAGAGAGCTTCCTATTCAACCAGACTTTTCAGGCCTTACACTTTCTACATCAAAAGATGAGCATGTAAATGTATATTTAAAAGAAATTTCAGGAAGAGATGAGGTGCTTTTAGAAAAGGCCAAGGATGAAACTTAATCCAATTGCAATTACAATGGGCTGCCCTGCAGGCATTGGGCCTGAAATCATTATAAAAGCGTTATCCTCACTTCAAATAGATACTCCTGTAATTGTAATAGGAGATATAAACATATTAAAAAGGGCCAAAAAACTCCTTTCAATAGATATAGAAATAAAAGCACTAGAAAAAGTAACAGAACTATCTGCACATAAAAAAAATCAAATAAATTGCCTTAGCGTAACTGATCTATCTTCTGAGAAGGTTCCCTTTGGAATGCCGACAGAACTTACTGGAAGTGCCTCATTTTCTTATATCACCGAGGGGATAAAGCTCTGCCAAAAAGGCCTACTGTCTGCACTTGTTACTGCCCCAATAAGCAAAATAGGCTTAAAAAAAGCTGGCATAGACTTTCCAGGGCATACAGAAATACTTGCCCATATGACAGGTACAAAAAATTATATAATGATGATGGCTGGCAAAAAGCTTAAGGTCACACTAGTTACAATCCACTGTCCATTAAAGGATGTTCCAAATTTAATCAATGAAAACAAGGTACTAGATACTATAAAAATCACCCATGCATCACTGAAGAAAGATTTTGGCATAAAAAGACCAAAACTTGCTCTTTGTGGCTTAAATCCCCATGCAGGTGAAAATGGTATGTTTGGGACAGAGGAAATAGAAATTTTAGACCCTGCTTGCAATAGGGCAAAAGAGATGGGAATAGATATAAAAGGTCCCCTACCTCCAGATACAGTCTTTTTTTATGCCTTAAAGGGAAATTATGATGCGGTAATATGCCTTTATCACGATCAAGGACTTATTCCTTTTAAACTCTTACACTTTGAAGATGGAGTAAATGTTACTCTTGGGCTGCCAATCGTAAGGACATCAGTTGATCATGGTACGGCATATGATATAGCAGGAACAGGAAAAGCAAAACCAGACAGCCTACTTTCAGCTATTGATCTTGCAGCCTTAATTTCAAAAAATAGACAAAGGGCCACTTATTAAGTGAAATCTACAGAACAAAATATCCTTGAAATCAAAGGACTCAAAAAAAACTTTGGATCAAGGCAAGTTTTAAAAGGCCTTGATATTATTGTTAAAAAAGGAGAGTGCCTTGCCCTTTTAGGTCCAAATGGTGCTGGTAAAACTACCACTATTAGAATAATTTTAGGCATTGTTCAGCTTACTGCAGGCAAAATCTCCGTTTTTGGGCTTAGGTATCCAAAGGGTCTAAAAAAGGCAAAATATGACATAGGTGTTGTACCACAAATAGATAATCTTGATCCGGATCTAACGATATTAGAAAATCTTTTAGTCTATGCAAACTACTTTAAGATTCCAAATCGTATAGCAAAGGAACGATCATTTAAACTGCTTGACTTTTTTGCACTTAAAAACAGAAAAGACGAAATCATCCAAAATCTTTCAGGTGGCCAAAGAAGAAGGCTTTTGCTTGCAAGGGCACTCATCAACAAACCTAAACTCTTAATACTTGATGAACCCACCATTGGCCTTGATCCACAGGCAAGATTGCTTATGTGGGAAAGACTCGATGAACTAAGAAAAATGGGCACTACTATGCTTCTTACAAGTCATTATATGGAAGAAGTAACAAAGCTTGCCACTCGTGTAATTATAATTGACAATGGAAAACCAATTATCCAAGGAGATCCGCGACAAATTGTAAAAGAATATCTTGGCTCAGAAGTTGTGGAGTTTAGAGGGGAAAAAGAGAAATTAGTTAAGCTTGCTGAAAAGTTAAAAGATTGTGATGTAGATACCGAACTTTTTGAAGATAGACTATTCATTTATATTAAAAATGGATGCCAAGAATTAGATAAAGCAACCTCTGTTATGCACCATGTAACCAAAAGGCCTACATCTCTTGAAGACCTTTTTCTTAAACTTACAG
>CAYMRT010000118.1:0-1885 GCA_964392885.1 uncultured Desulfobacterales bacterium
AGTAGGGCAAGGCTTTAGCCTTGCATAGAAATGCGCCTCGAGACTTTTTGGGAAGGCTTTAGCCGTGCCCTACAAAGGGAAAATTATCAGATTCTTGGGTTTGAGTAACAGTTTTTTTAGCGGAAACTAACCCCAAGTTCAAAAAGCAAGTGCAACAGTTTATAACTTTTGTGCTATCAGTATATTACCCACATAATTGCTATAAAATTGGGCAACGCATTACTTTTAAAGGTATTAATAACTTTTTAAGAATTGAAAAACCGTCATTTTTGCATAAAAATTTTAATAAACTGTTGCACTTGCTTTTTGAACTTGGGTAAATACCTTCTTAGCCAATTACTTATCCTTTTTCTCTCCATCATTTAATATTTTTAATACCTGCTCAGTAAGGTCCAAATTTTGCGCTCCATAGATAAGGACCCTATCATTCAATATAACAGAATAACCATTAGACTCTGCAAACCCGCTAACCACCTTTTCTATTTCCAAAAGAATTTCACGTATTTTCTCATTACGTTCTTTTGTTAATGTTGTTTTCTCTTGCCTATCGAACTCTATAAAATCTTTTTTCATTTGATCTATCTGTTTCTCTAATTCTGTTTTTTTCTCATCATTCATGAGAGCCAACTTACCTTGAGCCTCTTTAATTTTAGCCATTTTGGCCTCAGCTTCCTTAGTATATTCATTATGTTTCTTCTCAAGGACTTTATCATATTCTTTTGTTTTATAATACTCATCAAACAATCTACTTAAATCAACATAACCTATCTTAGGGCTAAGGACATCCTTCCCTGCTGCATGAGCGGAAGTCAAAACAAATGCTGATACCGCCAAAAACAACATTGCAATCTTTAAAACTCTCATTTTCATGTCTCCTTTCATAATCTTATAAAATTAAATAATTATTACTGAAAAATCTTAATATATCATAAATGAAGCGAAGTTCTATAATATAACAGCAGGAGGCTGAATTACGCCACATTATTAAAACCCTCTGCTAACACTAAAATAAAATTTACCTGACCTGCTATCTTCCCCGGGTTCATCATTTAACGGATACCCATAATCCAAATTAATAGGTCCAACTGGCGTCTTAACCCTTAATCCGACACCTACCCCTGATTTAAGGTCTCCTGATCCAAAATCATTCATATCCGCCCACACATTGCCGCTATCAAAAAAGGCTGCAACTTTAATTATATCTATAATTGGCAAAGTATATTCTATATTTGCAATTAACATTCCCTCGCCGCCAATAGGATCTTTAGTCGCCGTATCAAGAGGACCTACCTTGCGTTCATCATAACCTCGTATAGTTGTAGCACCCCCGGCAAAAAACCTTTCAAAGATAGGGACATTGTCTGAATTTCCATAAGCATCTACAACCCCAGCCCTAAGACGAAATTCAAGAACAGATTTAAACTGCAAAGGAATATAATAACTACCTCTAAACTCTGTCCTATAAAACTCCTTATCTCCGCCAAAGAACTTACCAGATACATCAAGGCTGCCATTAATAAGAAATCCATGTCGGGGACTAAAAACACTATCCCTAGAGTCCCTTTTTAAATTAAAACTTACAGTACTGACAGTATTTCTACCCTTCTCGGCAGCGAGATCCGCAGAGACATCAGAATCCATATTATCAATAGTTATAACCTCACGTTTATATGAAATACTTCCTGAAACATACTCTGAAAATTGTTTCCCCAAGGTTAAATCTCCACCAACTCTTTCCTCGTCATAAGCATACCCAATATCTTGCTCCTTATCGCGCGTTGTCCTAAATGCATCAAAACCAAAAGATTCAGGATAATCAAAAAGCCATGGCTCAAAAAAACTTAACATCAAATTATTTCTCGTTGAGCCTGTCTCCGCGCGCAGC
>CAYMRT010000119.1:0-3538 GCA_964392885.1 uncultured Desulfobacterales bacterium
TCCACGTTTTCTCATTCAAAAACTAAGCATTAGTTTCGTCTTGTCCACTATCTTTTTGATTTTTTTTGGACACTACCACTAAAGCTGGTCTAATTACCTTATCGTGCAATGTGTAACCTCTTAAAAATTCCTTTAAAACAATATTATCCTCTACATCAGGATTCTCTTCCACGCTTAAGGCCTCATGATAATTTGGATCAAACCTTTGTCCTTCTGCAACAAAAGTTTTCAGGCCAAAACGCTCTAATGTCTTAAAATATCCAGAAAGGGTAAGCTCTATGCCCTCTATCATTTTGTCCATATCTTTGGTCTCTTTTGCCATGGCCACAGCCCTTTCAAGATTATCCAAAAACGGCAAGAGCTCTTTAGCAAACTCTTCTAACGCAAACTTCATGTGCTCAAGCTTTTCACGCTCAACTCTCTTTTTAAAATTATCTAGTTCTGCAGCTAGCCTGAGCATTTTATCTTTGCAGTCCGCAAGCTCTTCTTCTTTTTTAGCAAGTTCTTTTTCAAGTATTTCTAATTTATCCTTTTTTTCTGCTTTTGCCTTTTCTTCCATTTTTTTATCCTTATCTATAATTTCTTCTTTTTGACTATCTTTTAACTCTTTTTCCTTTTCCATAGTCCTAAATCTCCCTAATTCTATCGCTTAAAATTGCAGCAATATATTCTACAATTGAAACAACTTTTGGATAATTCATTCTCATTGGCCCCAAAACTCCAAGGCTACCCACTGGCTGATCTTCTTTTTCATAAGGCGCAACAACCATTCCACACTCCCTAACTCCAGTATCAACTTCACTGCCAATTAAAATTTTTAATTCATCACCAACAATACATCTTTCAAGGAGCTTAAGAAGGAGGTGTTTCTCTTCAAGAGTCTCTAAAAGGCTTTTAAGTTTTGGGATATGTGAAAACTCTGGCTCATCCAAAAGATTTAGCTTACCATCAACATATATTTCTCCTGTAAGTTTTTGCTCACTGTTATCTGGCACTATCTGTATAAGAAGACTTTCAAAAAGTCTTTTATCTTCCTGCATAGATTCAATGAGCTGTTCTCTTATTTCTTGCAAAGTATAATCTTTGATTAACTCGTTTACTTTTTTAGAAAATCTTTCAAGAGTAGACTGTGATATGTCTCGTTTTGTTCTAATAAGCTGATTTTTAATGGTGCCACTAGGCGTAACCATTACTACAAGGATAACTTTTGGACGAATATTTATAAACTCTATAAACTTTAGCCTCTCGTTTAATTCATTTGGAGAGCTTACAACAGCCGCATATCCTGTTAAAGTAGCAAGAAGCCCAGCAGCCTTTTTGAGAATCTCTGAAAAGTCATCTACCTCTTGAAGCATCTCTTTTTCAATGGCAACCTGCTCTCCCCAACTTAGAGGCACTTTATCCATAAGATGCTCAACAAAATATTTAAGGCCTTCTTCTGTGGGCAATCTGCCTGCCGAAGTGTGAGGCTGAAAAAGAAGCCCGGCCTCTTCTAAGTCAGCCATACAATTTCTAATTGTTGCAGAACTCAAACCAAGGTTTGAACGTTTTGCTATAACCCTTGAACCTACTGGCTCTGCAGTTTCAATATAGGAAGCCACCACCTGTTTTAATATTTCCTTTTTTCTATCAGAAATCGAAACCTTATTCACCATAACTATCTTTTATAATTAAATTTTATTGACATTAGCACTCTTTTCATCTAGGTGCTAAAAAAAAATAATTATCGCTTTGGGTTCTGTCAATTGAAGTACATTTTATTAATTAATGCCACAATTTGTATTGAATCACTGTTCATTTTATTGTAATTAAATTTTTTAATCTTGGGAGAGGAGTAAAGCAATGGAAAGAAACACAGTATCTTTTGCTATCCTTTTAATTTTATTTATTTTATTTATTTGCACGCCTCAAGTAAAAGCAGGAGGTGGGCAGGCCTATCCTAATGGAGCCGAAGCGTTTATGGTTGGAATGATGCCTCCACCTGGACTCACTTTGGTGAACTATGCATATTTTGGTTATTCAGGCAAATTAAAAGATGATAATGGCGATGACACTAAGTTATTAGATAGCGCTTATGTAGGTGGGGATATTATAAGGCTTATTTGGATATCGAAGATGAAACTTTTTGGGGCAAATTATGGCCAACATCTGTTTTTCGGTGCAATCAATAAGGACATGGATCTAAATAGCCCTGCAGGCTCAAGCCTCAAAACTCACTACCACGACTTTAACGCACTTTATGTAATCTATTCCCCTCTTCTTTTAGGTTGGCATTTAAATAAAGGCACACTTCATGTGGCTATGTCAGCAGCAGATATATATATTCCGCTCTACAATGAAGACAAAGGAAATATGGCGACAGTTGGAAGAAATTTTTGGACATTTGAACCCGTGCTTGCCATTACATATATGCCTTCTCCAAAATATGAGGCATCTATAAAATTTATGTATGATTTTAATACCCATCAGTACAATTATGAACCTGGCCCTCCAATAAAAGTTGGAAGAGATCCAGGACAGGAGTTTCATTTTGATTTCAACCTTTCTGTAGGCATTGCTCCTGGATGGAGAGTTGGCATAAATGGCTATTTCTACCAACAGGTGACATCTGACGACTTTGACAAAGAAGATCTAGAAGGTTTGCCAGCCCCACTGTATGGAGCCTTAAAAGACATCGAAGACGATAAATCAAGGGCCTTTGCACTTGGACCTGGCCTACTTTATAGACACAAAAATTTTATGGCTACTTTAAGATATCAACATGAGTTTGCAGTAAAAAATAAACCAGAACTGCAAAATGTCTGGTTTAAGATAATCTATATATTTTAATTAAAAAAACAGATTAGGAGAAATTTATGTCAGACAGCTATAAGATTCTACTTGACGAAAAAGAGTTACCTAAAGCCTGGTATAACGTGTTGCCAGATTTGCCAGAACCTTTAGCTCCACCATTAAATCCTCAAACGGGTCAACCAGTGTCTCCAGATGACCTTAAACCTATTTTCCCTGATGAACTCATTATGCAAGAGGTAAGTCAGGAACGTTGGATTGAAATACCAGATGAGGTTAGAGAAATTTATAAAATATGGAGGCCAACTCCTCTAGTCAGAGCCCGTAGGCTGGAAAAGGCACTTGGTACCCCTGCAAGACTCTACTATAAAAATGAAGGAGTAAGTCCTCCTGGTAGCCATAAGCCAAATACTGCAGTAGCGCAGGCCTATTACAATAAAAAGGCAGGGGTAAACAAATTAACTACAGAAACAGGCGCAGGCCAATGGGGAAGTGCATTGTCATTTGCATGCAAGCTCTTTGACATGCACTGTACCGTTTATATGGTAAAGGTAAGCTATAACCAAAAACCTTATAGAAGAATACTAATGCACATCTGGGGTGGAGAAGTTTACCCTTCTCCTACTAACAGGACGAATGCAGGAAGGGCAATCTTAGAAAAAAATCCCGATTCTATGGGGAGCCTAGGCATAGCCATATCAGAAGCAGTAGAAGATGCTGCAACCCATGATGATACAAATTATGCTCT
>CAYMRT010000120.1:0-9244 GCA_964392885.1 uncultured Desulfobacterales bacterium
ACTTTAAGAAAAACCTGAAAGATTCCAGAAGAAATATATTTCGCTACTCTTACAAAACAAAAAAAGCAGGTAGCTTTATTAACTTAAGGCTACCTGCTTTATAAACCCTTACGCTATAAAAAAACTAACGACCTCTTGATGCCCTTTTTGCTGCTTTAAGTGGGTTAATGGTTTTTCCTTGCTCATCCTGTTTGATTTCAGGTTTAACATGGCTAGCAAAGTTGCACACTCCCCGTTTCCACTTCATTTCTGGATGGGGAAAAACTGCACAAAAGCGGCCAGCTTCTGTTTCAACAACCTTATTGCACCCTTCACACTTTTCTACTATTTCAAAACAGGCGCCACCAATAAAGGTGCAACCTTTTTTACCCATAAATTTGCATTCTGCACCTGGTCTATTTGTTGTACACTGCATACTCTTAACTCCAAATAAAAAATTTTTGGCGCAAATATAAATCTCATTCCTTGGCTTTGCAATATTTATTATTAAACTTACAAATATATCTTTATTTACCAAAAGGTGTAGGCGTGAATATTATTAAGCTTTTAGTAGAGATTAAAGAGATAGCCAAAGGCACAGATATCTATATAGCAGGCGGACCAGTGAGAGATTGGCTACTTAATAAACCTGTCACAGATATTGATTTTGTCATCAAAAAAGAAAGCCTATCTTTGGCAAGGACCCTTGCAGACAATAACAATCTACCCTTTGTACTGCTTGATGAAAAAAATGGAGTTGCCAGAGTTGTTGCAGAAAAGTTCAGTTTTGACTTTAGCTCCTTTAGAGAAGATGCAATAAATATCTATCAAGACCTTGCCAAAAGAGACTTTACCATCAACGCCATTGCAATACCCTTAAGTGAGGCCTTAAAAGATATTGTGGAAATACCAGAAGGTATAGTTTTGAAAAAGGTTCCAAACACCATCATAGATCCATTTCATGGCAAAGCCCATTTAATAAACAAAGAAATACGGCACATTAACCTTGAAAACTTAGAAAAAGATCCCCTGCGCATGCTTAGGGCCTTTAGGTTTATGGCAACTCTCGGATTTAAGATTCATAAAGATATCTTGAGCTTTATCTTAAAAAACTATTCTCTATTGTCTCACTCTTCACCAGAAAGAATAGATTATGAGCTTGAAAAAATCATGGAGACAAACCGGGCTGCTGCGGTATTTAAGCTCATATACCAACACAAACTCTTTGAAACAATAATCCCTGAAATAAAAACAATGGATGGAGTCGATCAACCAGGATTTCATCACCTCGATGTGTTAGGGCACCTTTTTGAAACCCTTAAGTCAATTGAGATTCTTATCGAAAACCCTGGAGTAAAATTTGAACAAAGTGAGCCATTTAAAGAGTGGTTAAGATCAAACACAAAAAAGATTCCTTGGCTCAAATGGGCTGCATTTATGCATGACTTTGGAAAGCCTTCAAAAAAGGCCAAAAGAGATGATGGCAGGGTTACTTTTTATGAGCACGACAAAGAAGGGGCCAAAATGGTTCAGGAACTTGGAAAAAGGCTTAGATGGTCAAATGAGAAGGGGAAATTTATTGCCACTTTAGTTCGTCTTCACATGAGACCATTTCATCTATTAAATGATCTTAGAAAATCAGGCCCCACAAAAAGAGCCTTAAGAAGGCTACTTGAACATACCGGACAAAATTATCCTGCACTCTTTCTGCTTGCCATGGCAGATAGCATGGCTGGATGTGGCCCAATGAAGCCTAAAGATCTTGATCAAGAGTTATCTATCTTATTTGACAAAACACATGACTTTTACAAAAAAAATTTACAACCAACTCAAAAACGCCCTCCGCTTTTGCGTGGAACCGATATTATTGAGCTATTCCACGTGGAACCCGGTCCAGTGATAGGAAAGGCGTTAAAGGCAGTAAAAGATGCTCAAATTGAAGGGGTCATCTCCAATAAACAAGAGGCCATCTGTTGGCTTTTAGAACACAAAGATGAAATATTTGAGCTTTAACAAGTTTTTAAAAGACCGCTTTGGTCAAAGAGTTCAAAAAATATCCCTCGATCCAGGGCTTGGATGTCCCAACAGATCAAAAAACAAAACAGGTGGTTGCATATTCTGTAACTTAAAAGGATCAGGTACCGGACTTTCATTTAAAGGGATAGGAATAAAAAGACAAATTGAGCTGGGAATATCTTGGGCAAAAAAAAGATACAAAGCAAAAAAATTTATTGCTTATTTTCAAGCCTATTCAAATACTTATGCTGACCTTGAAACCCTTGAAAAGATCTATCGCCCAGTGCTTGAATATCCGGATATTGTTGGGGTATCTATTGGCACAAGGCCAGACTGTATAAATGCTGAAATTCTAGACCTCATAAAAAAGCTATTCCATAAAAAGATGGTGTGGATGGAGTATGGACTTCAAAGCAGCTCAAACAAAACCCTTCTCCTTATAAACAGAGGACACAAAGTAGAAGACTTTATAAAAGCTGTTGAGCTTACCAAGAAATATCCTTTTCTTATCTGCACTCATGTAATCTTTGGTCTTCCAGAAGAGACAGAAAAAGAAATGCTAAGCACCATAGAGCTTGTGGCAAGCCTTAAAATTCACGGCATAAAGTTTCATGAACTATATGTAATAAAAAATACCAAGCTTCATGAAATGTTTAAAAAGGGAGAATATCAACCCATTTCACAAATAAAATACGCTAGGCTTGTAGCAGAGGCCATAAAAATGTTACCTAAAGACATGGTCATTCAAAGGCTTACAGGCGATCCGGCAAAAGATGAACTCGTTGCTCCTTCTTGGGCAAGAGATAAACAAAAGACAATAGAGTTAATCAACAAGTTTCTTTAAAAAATCTATCCAATCTTGCATTCCTTCTCCTGTTTTTGCACTCAGACAAACAGTTTTCAATGAAGGATTAATGGTAGTTGCAAGGGCTGTAGCCTCTTTTTTTGAAAAGTCAAAATATGGCAACAGATCAACTTTTGATATAATAAAAAGGTCTGCATTAGAAAATGCCTTTGGATACTTTGCAGGCTTATCCGAACCTTCTGGCACAGAAAGCATTACCACCCTTATATGTTCACCCAAATAAAAGGTCGCCGGACAAACCAAATTTCCAACATTTTCAATAAAAACAATAGACGGAACCTTTTTGCCAAAGCCATCTCTTAGTTTATGAAATCCTTTATGAATAAGACTCGCATCAAGATGACAAGCACCTCCTGTAGTAATCTGAACGGCCTGCACTCCCTTTTTTCTTATGCGCTCAGCATCTCTTTCTGTTTCAATATCACCCTCTATCACAGCAAATCGAATATCACCCTTTAAAAGCTCTGCAGTATGCTCAAGAAGAGTTGTTTTACCTGCACCAGGGCTACTAATTAAATTAATAACTTTTATTCCTAACTCATCAAAATGCTTTCTATTCTTATAGGCAAGCTCATTGTTAGCCCTTAAAAGGCTTTCATTTATCTCTAAGACCTTTTTATCTTTATTTATTCCTAACTGACATCCGCAAGTATCACACATTATTCCATCTCCACCCTAATAAGAAGTAACTCATCCCCACTAAGAGGCATTAGCTTTGTGGCACGACATCTAGGACAACCAAAAGAAGATATATTAAACAATCCTGTAACCATACTTTCTTTAGTTGCATCTTTTTCAAATTCGTGACCACACTGAATACACTTACATCGTACAGGGTCTGTTTCAATTTCAAGATAGGCATTCTTTGTAACATCCTTCTCTGTCTTAATTACGTCAAATGCAAAACAAAAAGAATCAACTACTATTCCAGAAAAAGGACCAACCTTAACAACAACCCTGCTCACACTGTTAGCGTTGTTTTTTTGTGCAATTTCACAAACTTGCTTAATAAGCTCTTGAACCAAAGAAACCTCATGCAATTCTTACTTTAACTCCTTTTTCTCTTACTCTTGAAACCACCCTTTCTGCAACTTTAGTAATAGCCGCCTTAAGTTCGGAACTTAATCCGACTCCAGGCTCAACCCTACTTGGAACCACAGCAAAAAACTCTATTGTTTTTGGCAACATCCCCCTAAGCCTACAAATTTCTATTACCTCTAATACTCCAATCTGATGTGGCGACATACTAAGCTGAAGATTTTTAGAGGTTAACTCATCTAAAGAACAAAAGATTATGTCTCCAGGGGACCTATTATCTAAAAACATAACATCAACAAAAATAGCATGGTCACATGACTCAAGTACAGGCGCCATATAAATGCCTGCTGTACCTGCATCTACAAGCCTTACTTCTTTTGAAAACACAAAACGTTCCTCAAGATATCTTACAAAGTGGCACCCAAAGCCTTCGTCTGCCATTAATAAATTTCCAACACCAATTATTGAAATAGAAACTCTTTCCATTTAACAGATCCTTGGAAGAGGCTCTCCAGAAAGAACGGGCACAATCCTTCTTCCGCCAATGCTAGTCTTGAGAACAACCTTAGGATTATCTCTGCATCTTCTGATTCGACCAATTTGGGTTGCATACCTTCCTAAAGGATGCTCTTTAAGAATCAAAAGAACCTTTTGTGCAATATCCTCACTTACAACAGCTATAAGCTTACCTTCATTTGCAAGATAAATGGGATCTAAACCGAGAAGCTCACACACTACCCTTACTTCATCTCTAACAGGGATCATATCTTCATAAATTTCTACCTCTACATTTGATGCACTTGCAACCTCATTTAATACTGTTGCCACTCCTCCTCTTGTTGGATCTCTAAACAGCTTAATAAAAAGCAGCTCTTCTGCAGTCAAATTGTCAAAAAGATATTGAACCAAATTAGAAAGAGGGGCAGAATCACTTTGTATTTTGGACTCAAACGGAAGATCATTTCTTGCCAAAAGAATGGATGCTCCATGATCTCCAATAAATCCCGATAAAATTACAACATCACCTGGCCTAGCATTCTTTAGCGAAAGATTTACATCTTTTGACACCAGTCCAATGCCTGAAGTATTAATAAAAACCTTATCTGCTTTACCCCTTTCCACAACTTTTGTATCTGCCGCCACAACAGAACAACCTGCTGCCTTTGATGCCTCTGATATAGAACTTGCAATTTTATCTAAATCATCAATGGGAAAACCTTCTTCAAGAATTACTCCTAAACTCAGAGCAATTGGTTTTGCACCTTGCATTGCCAAATCATTTACCGTTCCATGAACAGCTAAAGAGCCAATATCTCCCCCTGGAAAAAATATAGGGTTAACTACAAAACTATCTGTAGTAAAGGCAACTTTACCTCCATTAATGCTAAGTATGGCACTATCTTCAAGATTCATCAAAACAGGGTTTGAAAGCCTTTTTAAAAAAACAGATTCTATCAGTTGGCTTGTTGCAAGACCTCCACTTCCATGATCAAGAAGTATTACCTTCTTTGCCATATAATTCCCTACCTTCCATATCTATAATAAGCGCTGCATGTACCCTCACTCGATACCATACATGGCCCCATAGGGTTTGAAGGAGTGCAGATCTTTGAAAAAAGCTTGCAGTCTAACGGCGTTGCCTGTGCTGTAATTACCTTGCCACAAATACATCCTGCATATAATTTTTGATTAAAAGCTTGTGACTCAAAATCAAAAAAAGAACAAATATCAAACTCCTTATAATTGTCCCTAAGTCTTAGACCACTTTTTTTGATTATGCCTAACCCCCTCCAACAGGCATCTTGCTCAACAAACACCTCTTCAATCATAGAAACAGCCCTTAGATTGCCTGTATCTGACACAGCCCGTTCATAAGCATTTACTACACATGGACTGTTATTATTAATTTGTTTTATCAAGATATACAGGGCCCTTAATATATCCTCCGGCTCAAATCCGGCGATTGCACAAGGAATTCCAAATTTTTGCGGAATTATTTTATAAGGTTTTGTCCCTATTATTACGCTTACATGTCCAGGACATAGTAACCCATCAAGATTTACATTTTTGCCATCGAAAAGGGCTTCAAGTGCCCTCGGCATAGTCTTTAATGCACTGTAGATAAAAAAATTTTTTATCTTCTCTCTTTTTGCTTGAAGGATGGTGGCAGCAATGGTTGGAATCGTTGTCTCAAAGCCAACAGCCAAAAACACTACCTTTTTATCTGGCCTTTGCTTGGCAAGTTCTAAAGCACTAAAGGGAGAGTAAACTACATGCACCCTTGCTCCTTTTGCCCTTTCCTCCATCAGGGAACCATTTTGACTTGGCACCCTCATGAGATCTCCAAACGTTGCTAACTCTATATCTTTATGTCTTGCAAGCTGCATCATTTTATTAATATCCGCGTCATCGGTTACGCAAACCGGACATCCAGGACCAGAAAGAAGGGTTATTTCTTCAGGCAAGAGACTTCTAAGACCATATCTAAAAATAGACATGGTATGGGTACCGCAAACCTCCATAATAGAAACTGGAACTCTAACCTCTTTTCTAATTAAGGCCAACAAGTCATTACATATCTGCTTTGGCATTTTCAGCCATCTCTTTCAATAGCTTAAGGCTTTCCATCGCCTCATTTTTCTTTAAACATTTTATTGCAAAACCTGCGTGAACAAGAAGATAATCTCCTACTTCTGGAAGTCGATCTACAATATCAAGACGTACCTTTTGAAAGGTACCCTTGGCCTCAACTGTGGCAACAGGAGGGTTAAACAAATCAAAACCTTCCCCTTTCATTTTTACAACCTTCATTGGTACAGCAAGACACATTACGTCATCTCCTTATATTTGTTTACAACCATCGCTTGACCAAGGCTAAGCCCGCCATCATTTGGTGGAACCTTTAAATTTATATATGGTTTGAGCCCTATTTTTCTTAAATAATTATAAAATCCCTCTAAGAGAACTCTATTTTGAAAACACCCTCCAGAAAGTACCACAACCTTTATCTTATACTTTTTACTTAAAAGCAGAGCAGCTTGACTAAACGCCCATATTAAAAAGGCATGAAAAAATACAGCCTTATCTCCTTTGTTTTTTAACTGGTAAATAGTGTTAATTATATGAGACCAGTCTATTTCAAAATCTACCCCTTTAGCCTTTTTAAAAAACCTTTCTGAAGAAAATTCATTAAAATAGCCTGTATCTATAATATTTTGACCATTTAAATGGGATGCACAGCTTGCCTCAAGCTCCATAGCAGCCTGTGCTTCATGGCTATTCTTATGACAAATTCCCACAATAGAACTTACAGCATCAAAAAGTCTGCCACAGCTAGAACTTAAAGGTGAATTTACTCCCCTTTTTATCATTTCCAGAACAAAATCAAACTTCTTTTTTTGCTCAATTGGAATTGTCTCTTTTATGATGTCATCACTTATACCAGATAAAACCGAAACAGACAGATTTACCCTCCAAGGCTCTCTTATACAACTCTCTCCTCCAGGCATTGGGAAAGTCTTGAGTCTAACTACCCTCTTAAACTTGGCATGTCCAGCTATAAGCACCTCTCCTCCCCAAATAGTGCCATCTGTTCCCAGACCTGTACCATCAAGAATTATTCCAATAACTGGGGATTCTAGATTATGCTCTGCCATAACAGAGGCGGCATGGGCAAAATGATGCTGCACTCTTATTACAGGCAAACCAAGATCTGCAGCAAAACGGCTACTTAAATAATCAGGATGAAGGTCTGCTCCTACTAGTTCAGGTTCAATATCAAAGAGCTTACAAAGATGTCTTATGTTTTTTTTGAAAAAACTAAACACAGATTCATTTGCCAAGTCACCAATATGTTGACTGACAATAGCCCTTGAATCTTTTGTTAGACAAAAGGTATTTTTTAATTCTGCTCCGACAGCTAATACTTGCTTAGCATCAAAAGAAAGATCTATTGGCTCAGGCACAAAGCCTCTGGCACGCCTAAAAAAAATTGTTCCAACATTAGTTTGTCTTAAAACAGAATCATCTATGCCTGTAACTATCGGTCTGTTGTGAAGAACAAAAAGGTCTGCAAAGGCACCGAGTTTATAAAGTGCTTGGCTATTTTTAAAGCACAAGGGTTCATCCTTTGAATTACCGCTTGTCATAACAAGGGCATCTGGGCAGTCCTTTTCTCTAAAGAGAAGATGATGAATGGGAGTATATGGAAGCATAAGCCCAACATCAGTTATGTTTGGAGAAACAAGATGAGAAATATTGCATGTCTTGTTTTTCGGGCAAACTACAATTGGAGCGCGCATAGATGTAAGGGTCTTTTCCCCTTCTGAAGAAAGTAAGCAAATTCTTCTTGCCACTTTCAAATCTCTTACCATAATTGCAAGCGGTTTATATGGCCTTATCTTTCTGCTCCTCAAAACACCTATAACTGTTGAATCATAGGCACTGCAAGCTAGATGAAATCCTCCTAAACCTTTTATTGCCAATATTTGTCCTTTTTTTAATGCAAGGGCTGCCTCTTTAAATACATTTTTATTTAATTTTTCTTTACCATTAAAAAGATAGATCTCTGGACCACATGCAGGGCAAGCTATAGGCTGTGCGTGAAACCTTCTATCTGAAGGATCTTCAAACTCCTGTTCACATAGCGTACACATTTTAAAACTCTTCATTGAAGTATTTTTTCTATCATAAGGAAGTCTTTCAATTATAGTATATCGAGGGCCACAGTTGGTGCAGTTTGTAAAGGCATATCCAAAACGCCTCTGTTTTTTATCTATAATTTCTTGATAACACTCGTCACAGGTCGAAATGTCTGGAGAAACCAGGGTTGATACATAATGAGCTTTTTTACTTTCATTGATTATAAAATCTTTAAAAATCTGTAGCGTGGTCTCTTTTGTCTCTATAGAAGTTATATTTGAAAGAGGAGGTGAAGCCTTTTTTATTTCTTTTAAAAAACTCTCTATTTTTTCTCTATCACCACTTATCTTTATAAAAACTCCAAACTCCCTATTTGAAACAAAACCTGTAAGGCCATATTTTTTTGCAACTCTAAAAATAAAAGGCCTAAACCCAACTCCTTGAACAAGCCCTTTAATAATTATTTCTAAAGAAATGCATGGCATTAAAAAAAACATAAAGGGGGCTAGCCCCCTTTTAATTATAACTCACCCTTTGGAAAGAACTTTCTGCCAGTAAATATGGATGATATGAGACCTTCTGGATCTCTAATATCATTCCATATAAGAATGTAGAGATGAATAAATACAAATATAAAAAAATACCACATTATCAAATAGTGTATAAAACGGGCCTGCTGCTGTGTGCCAAGGATTGACAGCCCAA
>CAYMRT010000121.1:0-10049 GCA_964392885.1 uncultured Desulfobacterales bacterium
TTCCAGAATATCTTCTTAACTCTATACTGTATCACCATATAAATGGCCAAGTGCCAAAGGCAGTTGCTGCGGTCTCACATATCCGCTATGGCCCTAATTGGGATGAAAAGCAAGAAGATAACTTTATTTTAGACATCTTAAAAAAGAGCTTAGATATAGATGAAAAAACATCTAAAAAAATACTTGAAAAAGCTAAAGAAGAAGCCATCGAATTTACTGCCATATTCCACTAAAATTAAAGTACTTTCAGGTTTTCTAATAGCCTAAATTAGCCAAAATATACCAACCAGATTTTTTAATAAGTAACTACTTCAACGAATTCTTTAAAAAATTTGGCAAAAGAAAGGCACCATAGTGGATATCTTTATTATAATATCTTAGCTGATTATACTCTTTATCAGGCAATATCTTATCAAATAAAAGAGAAATAGTGTCTTTATCTTTGGCAGCAATGACCCATGACCAATAACCTGCTGGATAAGTAGGTATAGGGGCTGTATAAAATTTTATCGCTTTAAAGCCAGCTTCTTTTATACTTGTATTCATATTTTTGATTATATCAAGGTGATAAAAGGGTGACTCGCTTTGAGCTACTAAAAAACCGTTATCTCTTAAGGCAGTTAAACACAACTTATAAAAATCTTTGTTAAAAAGTGCCTTTGCAGCACCAATAGGATCTGTCGAATCAACTAAAATAATATCAAAGAGCTTTTCTTTCTGTCTTTCTAAGAACTTAACTCCATCTTCACATATAATTTCCACCTTATCACTCTCTAGCCCTAACGATAGACCTGCAAAATACCTTTTTGCAACATTTATTACCTCTTCATCTATCTCACACAAGGTAATATTTTTAACAAAGGAGTACTTTAACGTCTCTCTTACAGCTCCTCCATCGCCACCGCCAATAATTAATATATCTTGGGCACACTTATGAATGTGCATGGCAGGATGAACAAGCATCTCATGATAAATAAATTCATCTCTTTCGGTTGTCATCACAAGACCATCTAAAAGGAGCATCCTACCAAATTCTTGTGTATCAAGAACATCTATTCGTTGATATTTGGATTTTTTGCTAAAAAGACACTTTTTTACTTTTAAGGTGAGCCCTACGCCTTCCTTATGTCTTTCTGTAAACCAAAGCTCCATATACCTTATTCCTTAGATTTAAGTTTTTTATGACAAAAAAGACATCTATATTTAGGGGGATGATTTTCAGGAAGAGGCATCCCTGCCTTTTTGCTATGACATTTTTCACAATGCTTTTCTGCTTCCTTTTTAGACATTGAATAAAAGGCCTTGTGATTTTCATCAAAAGGGATCTTAACTGTTGTCTCTGGCGGTGCATTCCACAAAAATATAAGAATTGAGGCTGCGACAACAAAAAAAAGAAGATTATATAATAATGTGTTTCTCTTTTTCATTTTAATACTCTTTTCCTGTCTTTTTCTTTTAAAAAACTTGTAATCTTTTTTACAATTAGTTCTTTTTTATCTCCTTGTGGAATATTTTTAAAAATTGTATCTAGATACTTTCTGTTAATAATCTCTTTTAAACTCTCATAAAAATTAATATCATATAGCCAGCTAAGCCTCATCACCATAAAATCAAGCTGATTTTTAACATCCCTAATATTTACTATCTTTTCAGCAAGCAAGTCTTTATAAACCTTATCAGATATGTCTTTGCCAAGAGGAAGCCCAAGGTTTATGTCATCTGAATTAATACCTCTTTCATAAAAATCGTTAAATACACGCCAGATGTCTATCTTATCTGCATCTCTTAAAAGCTTTGAAATTATTAATTTTTTACCTTTAAAGTCAGATGGTATTGAAAATTTATTGTGCACAAATATGGAATCTAGCACTATTTCTCTATCGTTATAAGTTAAATTATCTAACACCTTTTCTTTTTTTAATATCTTTACACTTAAGCCTGCATGATCTTCTGATTTTAAATCTAAAAAAGTATGATATTTCTTAAACTGCTCAAACCTGCCAATGTCATGAAAAAGACCACTTAATTCTGCCAAAAAGATATCATATTTTAAAAGGCCCTCCCTTTTTGAAAGCAACTTCATAAGTGCTCTAACCTTTTGGCTATGCACAACCTTTAACGCTAAAACCTCCCTGTCTTTATCTGATGCACGGGTCAAAAAACCTTTTACATATCTACCAAAAAATTGCTGATAACTTTTAATATTCATTTTCTCTTTTTAATATTAATATATCAGAACCTTCTTCTTGCTGAAAAAGTCTCACTAGCCCCCTTTTGGCAAGCTCAAGTATTGCCAAAAATGTTACAATAATTAAAAATCTATCAGCTCCCTTCTCAAAAAGCGAAAAAAAGCTAATATTTTTCTTGCTCGACAATAAGCTTTCAATCTCGCAAATCCTGTAATCAAGATCTACCTTTGCCCTTTCTATCTCAATGGTCTTAGGCAAGGGCTTACCTTTTAAAACGTCTTTAAAGGCATCAACTAAATCAATCAAATTTACTTCAAAAGATATATCCACACTTTGCACGTCTTTACGTCTTAACTCATTTTGAAGAGGTCTTATAAAGACATCTCTTTCTAAAATAGGCTGACTATTAAGTGCTTCTGCATATTCCTTGGCTTTTTTAAGCTCATTAAGTGCCTTTGTTATTTCAAGTCTTGGATCAGCCTCGTCATTGTTAGAGTCACTTTCTTCATTTCGAGGAAGAAGCATTTTACTTTTTATATGCATCAAAGTGGCAGCCATAACCAGGTATTCTGCTGCCACTTCAATATTTAAGGCCTTTAAAAACGTCAAATATTCAAGATACTGAGTAGTGACAAGAGAAATTGGGATGTCTTTTATATCTAATTTATTTTTATTTATTAAATGCAATAAAAGATCTAAAGGACCTTCAAAAACCTTTAATCTGACCTTGCATTCTGGCTCCACAGGGCATCCCTTACTTCTTCCATGGTCTTCTGTGCCTCAAGTCTGGCACGATTTGCACCTTCAAAAAGAATATCTTTTGTTGATATGGGTCCATTTTCAAACTCTGCCCTTTTATCCCATATAGGCTTTAAAAAATCTATTAAAGCCTGTGCGAGCTCTTTTTTACAGGCAACACAACCTAATTTTGCAGACTTGCAATCTGCAATTATTTCCTTAATCCTCTCATTAGGCAGGTAAAGCTTGTGCAGATTAAAGGCGACACATCTCTTTTCAGGATCTCCAGGATCTGACTTTCTTGGCCTTTCAATATCTGTGACCATTGTCATTATTTTTTGTTTAATCTCCTCTTCTCCATCAGAGATAAAGATGGAATTACCATAGCTTTTACTCATCTTTCTACCATCAAGGCCTGGTAACTTTGGAGTTTCAGCAAGAAGGGCATCAGGAATTGGAAATATCTCTTTATATAAAAAATTAAAACGCCTGGTGATCTCTCTTGTAAGCTCTACATGAGGAAGTTGATCAACGCCAACTGGCACCTTGTTAGCCTTATACATTATAATATCTGCTGCTTGGAGCACAGGATATCCAAGAAAACCATAGGTGGAGATATCTTTATCTTTTAGTTGCTGTTTTTGCTCTTTATAGGTCGGATTTCTTTCTAACCAAGACAGCGGTGTAATCATAGAAAGAAGAAGATGCAGTTCAGCATGTTCCTTTACATCTGATTGAACAAAAAGAGTGGCCTTTTCAGGATCAATGCCAACGGCTAGCCAATCAAGCACCATGTCAGAAATGTTTTCTGGAATCTCCCATGAACTTTTATAGTTTGTAGTTAAGGCATGCCAGTCTGCCACAAAAAAGAAACACTGATATTCATCTTGAAGTCTTTTCCAATTTTCTAAAACACCGTGCAAATGACCTAAATGAAGCTTTCCTGAAGGGCGCATTCCACTAAGGCAGCGCTTTTTCATAGCCAAACCTCACAAACTAGTTGATTACTCTTTAAATAATTGGCCCTATTAGCAGCCTATTCGCAAAATTAATGAGCGGGACTATAATTCGATCTGTAACCCCTGTAAAGATAAGCACAATCAAAATTATAAAGCCGTATCTTTCAAGGGCATAATAGTGATGCATCATGCTGTTTGGTAGAAGACCAGCCAAAACCTTGCTTCCATCTAATGGAGGTATTGGAATAAGATTAAAAATTGCAAGGCCAATGTTTACCTGAATGCTTATAAAGGCCATATATAAAACGGGCTTTATTATATAACCAAAAGAAGCTGATATATTGCTAAGTGGACCAATGAAACTTTTTACCAAGACGGCACTGAGTATTGCAATTAGGATATTTGAGACAGGGCCAGCAAGAGAGACCCATACCATATCTCTTTTGGGATTTTTGAAATAAAGAGGATTTACAGGCACAGGTTTCGCCCATCCAATCATCTGAGTTATAAAAAATACCAATGTACCTATTGGATCAAGGTGCTTTATAGGATTTAGTGTAAGCCTGCCTTGAGATTTTGCAGTAGGATCTCCAAGACGCCATGCCACAAAGCCATGAGCCACTTCATGAACTGTTATAGCAAACAGTATTGGCGGGGTTAATATTATTATCTTTTGAATTATTGAATTAATGTCTGCCACGCTTTTCTCCAAATTCTTGTTTTATTAGTTTTATCTCATCTGCCTTATTTCTTACAAGGCCATCTATTTTTGCATATTTTAATCGATCTAAAATCTTACGGTAGATAGGCCCTGGAGTAAAGCCCAATTCTTTTAAATCGTCTCCTCTAACTTCAGGTGATATATATCTAAGGGTTGTAATATAATAAGATATAGCCTTTGATACTCTACCGGGATAAAGAGCCATAGCCAAAAGGAGCACTTCCTTTGGCTTGTCTTCAAGGATATGGACTAATTCACTATTTTTAATTTCAGTCTCTTTTTTTATTGTGTTTGCAATTTTTTTAGCCACGTCTTCACTTATAAGAATCATTTCCATGGTCTTTCCAACTATTCCAAGGCGCCTTAGAAGTTCTTTTTTTTCTCTAAAGCTCAATCCTACGATTAATCCACAAATATAAAGCTTCCACTTTTCAATAGATTCATCCAAATACAAAAGCTCAAACCAGGCAAGGACATCATAAATTGAGTCTAAAAGCTCGATTTTTTCCTTGGTGATTCTCAACTTTGGATGAATTACCTGAAGAATCTTAAGCTCATTCAACCTTAAAAGGCACGGTCTTGGATCTTGCTCTTCAAGGATTAACTTTAACTCAGTAAAAAGCCTCTTTGATGAAAGTCTATTTAATATGCCGAGCTTTATGCTATTTTTTATGAGTCGAAGGGTATGTTTTCCTATTTTAAAACCAAATCGCTTCTCAAATCTTACAGCCCTTAATATCCTGGTTGGGTCATCTATAAAACTTAAACTGTGAAGTACCCTTATTACTCCTTCTTTTAAATCCCTTTGACCGCCAAAAAAATCCACCAACAAGCCAAAATCTTTGACATTTAATTTTATGGCAAGCGTATTTATGGTAAAATCTCGCCTAAAAAGATCAAGTTTAATAGAAGATAATGCAACTGTTGGCATTGCTGCAGGATATTCATAATACTCCCATCTGGCAGTTGCTACGTCAATTTTTGAACCGTCAGGGAATATCACTACAGCAGTACCAAATTTTTTATGAGCCCTCACCCGTGCTGCAAATTCTTTTGCAAGAGCATTGGCAAAGACAATTCCATCACCCTCAATTACAAGATCAATATCAAAATTCTGCCGTCTTAAAAGGAGATCTCTAACAAATCCTCCTACAACATAACAATTAACGCCTAGCTCATCTGCTACTTCGCCTGCCTTTTTAAGCAAATGATAAATTTCTTTTGGAAGCTGGGTTTGCAACAACCTTGATATATTTTTTGTTTGCTCTTTTGGCGGCAAGAGGCTTTCTGGCCTTTTTGAGGGATCAGAACTTAAAATCTCAAGCAAATCCGTCCTTGTTATTATGCCAATTAACTTATTATCGCTGTCCACAACGGGAATGAACCGCTGATGCTCTTCAACAATCACCTTCTGCACCTTGATAAGATCATCTTCAGGACTAAGGCTTTTAAACTCTGAAACCATATATTCAGAGACCTTCTGCCCTCCTAAACCATGGTAAATCGCCTTTTCAATTATATTTCTTGTTACATACCCTAAGATCTTTTGATTTTTTGCAACTGGAATGATTGAAAATCCATATTTTGCAAACACATCATGAACCTCATAAATTGGCACATCCGGCTCCACAGTCACTACTGGACTCGACATCATATCCTTTACCTTTGGGCTTGCTCCCAAGGTATCATTTAATATAGCAACTAGTCTATTTTCTGCCTCTGAAAGGGTAAGCCCTTTTAATGAAGCAGAAGCGGCAAAGCTGTGGCCTCCACCACCAAGAGCCTTTAATATCTTACCTACGTCAACTCTTTTATCCCTGCTTCTGCCAACAACAACTACCTGATCTCCCATAAGCGCCAATGTAAAAACCGCCTGAAGGCGCCCCATATCCATAAGCTCATGTACAAGCACAGCAAAATCATCTAGATAGATGTTTGTAGCCGCTTTGGCAATTGTTACGCTGACATCACCAAAATGAAAAATCTGGGCAGATTCTAAAAGATCATTAAGTGCCAAGATGTGCTCTGGTGTAAATCTACTTCCAATTGTTTCAGATACCACACTTAAATCGGCACCCTTTTCTAGAAGCCAGGCAGCCTGTCTCATATCTTCTGCAGTTGTGGACTGAAAGGTAAATGAGCCTGTATCTTCATAAATGCCCAACAAAAAAAGATTAAGCTCGTGTTTGGAGAGCTTTATTCCTTTACGCCTTAGCCGTTTTATCATCATGGTGGTATTTGCACCATAAGGAGTAGTAAAATATCTTGAATAAGAGATATCACTATCAGATTCCTGATGATGATCAAATATGATTATTTTTACACCCTTTATGTCGAGAAGTTTTGCAGTCTCACCTAATCTGGCCCTTTGATTTGTGTCTACTACAACTATATTTTTAAGTTTTTCTAAACTAAGCTCCTTAAAGGTGTAAAAAAGATCAAATGTCTCTTTGTTCCTTTTTAGATAATCCCTGACTGCCTTTTCCTGAGAACCAGGAAGTATGACAGCAGAATCATCAAATAAACGAGCTGCTGCCACTGAGGAGGCCAACGCATCAAAATCGGTGTTTTGATGAGTAAGTATTATAGTTGATGGAGATCTCTTAACTTGGCTCAATGTTATTTCCAAATTGAAAAAGGGGGCATTGCCCCCTTTTTTTTACAGTAAGTTTATTTTTAGATTCTACTTTTTAATTTTATATGGATTTATAGTTAAAACTGGACAAGGGGCGTCTTTAATAACTCCTTCTGCAACGCTTCCAAACATAACTTTTTCAAGACCTTTTCTACCATGAGTTCCTATAATGATCATATCAATATCATTTGAACTTACATAGTCAATAATTGTATCTACAATATCACCAACTGCGATATGTGTTTCTACCTCTCCTAAATCTTCAAACTGATCTGCAACAAGCCTTTTCATGGATTTTTCAGCGCCATCCATTAAATCCATTTCAAGAGATGCATACCAAGCTGGCCCCATCTCAAACCCAGCAAATTCTTCAGGACTTCTAATTACATGAAGAACATATAGCTTAGCATTAAAAGCCTTGACCATATCCTTGACAAAAGGCAAAATTTTGTCTGTGGCTGTGGTAAAATCAACAGGGAAAAGAATCTTTTCTATTTTGGGCATCGGCCTCCCTCCTTTCTTTTTAAAAAACAACAATTTTAAAACTCACTACTTTAAATTTATTATCAGTATCCTAGAGGCTAATGTCAAGGCAGTATCTAAAAAATAATTGAATTACCAGCCACCACCGCCACCTCCGCCGCCTCCTCCACCAGCAGAACCTCCTCCACCGCTGCCAGATGAAGTTGGAGCAGTTGCTACAGCAATGGCAGAGCTAAGGGATGAACCAATGGAGCTTGGAATAGCGGAATAAGAATAAAAGTGTGAACCAGACCACCAAGTAGGTGTGTAAGGATAGTCTTGACCTTTCTCTCTTAAAAGGGCCTCAAACTTTTCAGCCCAAGTATTTTCAACATCTAGAGCCATAGCCCAAGGCAGATACCTTTCAAAAAGTTCAGGAAGTTTATCATTGGGAGTTAAGGCCTCAAGCCTTTTTGCCTCTGCCGTTTTCAAAAACATCCTAAAGCCTTCAAGCGATCTTAATAGTGCAAGCCCCTTTTCAGTAGGTGCCTTCATCAAATGGAAAAACAAAAAATTAGTGATGACTATAATTGCCCACAATATTAATCCAACAGTATTGACAAAGTTTACATAAAAAAAACAACCAGCAACAATAAACGCATTAAATGGAAGAGAAAATAAAAAAGTCCCAAACTTTTTACTTTTAAGTAGTTTTATGCCTTTAATAAGAAGACTTACTGAAATAGACGACCAAATAGTAAGCCATAATGTGATAAAAACCCCTCCAAACTTATCTTGCCCACTAAGTGCTATACATAAAAGCCCTAGTACCGATAAAAAAATACCCCCAATAAGATACTTTGTATTTGTTAGAAAATAGATCTTTTCATACTTTTTCTTTAAAACCTCTTTCAAGCCATCTTTGGCACTAATTATCTTGGCAGCATTTGATTTATCTAAAATCAACTCTTTTGTAGCACTTAAAAGCATATTAAAAATCTTTCTTTCTCCATCAACAAGTGGCTCTTTAGGTACATTATTTTTTCTCTTAAGGATGATATCTCCATCATCTTCCTTAAATATTATAGCCCCCTTTACTGCCATATCTATTAATGCAACAGCAAAAATTTTATCATCCCAGCCCATTTTTCTAATAAATCTGGCTGAATGCGGACTAATTCCTTCTGGAGGACTGTATATAGGCACAATGGTTCCAAGCTCTGGATCTTTTCCGTGTTTTGCCCATACTGTGATATAATAGGATATAGCTAAAAATATGAACAATACCCCAGACAAAAAAAAGATATTGTCTTTAACTGTTTTATAAAACTTTTGTAATCCAGAAGGCTCTTTTATAACCCCTTTTGGCCAAGCCACCGCAACTGTAAAACCCTGAGAAGGCCAAAGGGTGGCAGTGGTTTCAAACTCAATTTGGCCATCTTGATCCGATATCAATCTTGCCATAGATGTGGTAGATCCTACTTTGCCGGTATAAGTTGCGTAATGAATAAAATTGGTCTTAGCAGGAAGAGTAATCCTTACCCGTGCTTTTTTTATTGGAAATTTCCAATTGTCTCCTGTAACATTCCAATAAAGCTCATCAAACTCTTTAAAAAAACTTATCATTCCCTTCATCTTATATGTTAATAAAAAGTCGTGAATACCTTTTGAGATAAATCTAGATTTGGAGCCTATATAAATCCTGATATATGAAGAAGATATAGACTTTGTATGATAAGCTGATTTTATTCCATCAATTTGGACATCAAGTATCTCTAATTCTGAATCTAATTTTAATCCATAATGGCTTTTGTATATAACAGGGAGATCGCGATATATCCCATGCTTGATATCTTTGCCTTCACAGTTAACCTTTATTTGCTCTGTAACAATAATTGAACCATCTTCAAGGACATAGATATCGCTAAAGAAAAACTTTAGCTCCTCTTCTGCATTTACTAAAGCAATAGGAAAGACAAGGCCAATAAATAAACAAGAAAACAAGATTAGTGATAAAAAGCGTGTCATGACTAGAATTCTACCTTGGGCACAGTCCTTTGTGTGGCATCTTCAATTTCAAAGAATTCTTCCTTTTTAAAACCAAAGATCTGTGCAACTATGTTGCTGGGAAAAGACTCAATTGCAATATTCAAATCCCTTACAGTGGCATTGTAATAGCGTCTAGCTTTTTGAAGCTCATCTTCTATGGCAGAAAGCTCTTTCTGAAGTTCTAAAAAATTTTGATTTGCCTTAAGCTCTGGATAACTTTCAGCTATGGCAAATAGCCCCCTAAGACTAGAGGTAAGCATGGTTTCCGCTCCGCTTCTTTCAGCAGGAGAACTGGC
>CAYMRT010000122.1:0-1770 GCA_964392885.1 uncultured Desulfobacterales bacterium
AAATGCCAGGGCTGTCTGTGTAATCCTGAGTCTGAGAGCCAGAAGTACCTATATATTTAGACACTTCATCTGAAAATTCACTTTCCTGACCTGCCCAGTCCACTGCCTTTAGGGCAAAATAATAGGTCTTACCCTCTTCTAGGCCATTTAAAGTATATGAAATCTCGCTTGTCTGATTATTGGAGACATCCACTGTAATACTGTTTGAATAGATACCGCTTTTGGTGCCATAGAAAATCTTGTAACTTGCAATGTCTGGCTCTGGATTTGGTTGCCAGCGAAGCATCACCGAGGCTGCCAATGCCTCTGTAGAAAACAAAATTGCAATCAATGGGAATAATATAAAGGTATTAAGTTTTTTTCTAAAATTAGAAAAAAAATTTGTTAAAATCTTTTTTTCAAATCCAAAAGAGTCTCCATTTAACTTATTGTAATCACAAAATAAATTATGATTCATGGCCTTAAGACCTCCAAGGGGCAATTTCAAAGCTCACACAATTAAAAAGCAAGCCTTATACCCAAAGAGGCCCTTAAGACCTTAACTATCTATAATAATTTTAAGAGTTATATGCGATTTCCTGAAAAGGCGAGAAAGGCCGTAGGCGACGGAAAAACTTAATACGTATGGATTTATCTACAGTTTGACTTTAAATTCGTATGTTTTTTGACTACGTTAATATTGTTATTTAGCAGCTTCCTTCCCTTTTTAATACCGCATAAGCAGTCCTTATGATTAAGACAATATCTAACCACAAAGACCAGTTTAATACATACCATACATCCATTTTCAATCTATCTTGAAATGTTAAATTATTCCGACCGGACACCTGCCAAAGCCCTCCTAGACCAGGCCTAGCGAGCAGCACAATTCCCTCAAGACCGTTCATGTCATGTTGCTCTGATGGCAGATAGGGCCTTGGTCCAACAAGGGACATCTCTCCTTTGAATACATTTATAATCTGAGGCAGTTCATCTAGTGAACTTTGCCGTAGAAATTTTCCTACTCGGGTCACCCTTGGATCATAGCCTCGAATTTTCCTGAACTCGTACCACTCCTTTTTTACGGAAGGATTTTCCTTCAGGTAATCGGCAAGTATTTCATCCGCATTGGCATACATTGTTCTGAATTTATATATCTTGAACCGCCTTCCTCCTTGACCGAGTCGCTCTTGTATAAAGAATGGGTTACCGTGAGAATCCAACATGATTAAAAATGCTATAGCGACCATAAGAGGCAGTAATACTGGGAATACAACAATGGATAGTGAAAGATCAAAGGCTCTTTTGATTATTTGATTTACAGGAGATTTTAGGCTGTTTTGTACCCTGATGAGAAGAAGCTTCTGAGAAAAAAGGCAAGACAATTCGGCGTTTAACATGCCAATCTCCCTGAACTCGGGGACAATGGCAACCTCTCGCACCATGTTCTGCAAGTATGAAAAGATCTCTGATATACGCCTGGTAGAAAAGGAGGGGACAGCGATAAATACACTATCTACGCCCAAAAACCGAACAAACTTACTGGCCTGTTCTATTTTGCCATAGACCTTCTTTCCTGCAATCCTTTTTCGAAATCTGGATGGGTCGTCATCTAGAAAACCAAGGACCTCATAACCAAGGTATGCCTCTCTTTCAAGCCCCTTGGCAAGCTCTGCCCCTACTTCACCTGCACCTAGTATAAGGGCCTTACGCCTGAACATTGGCACCTTGAATAGGGATATCTTTACAAAATAACGTTCCAATGGGACCAAGATAAGACTAAACAGATAA
>CAYMRT010000123.1:0-14126 GCA_964392885.1 uncultured Desulfobacterales bacterium
TATGAAATTGATGGAGTAGTTATAAAAGTCAACAGCCTTGAGCTTCAGGCAAAACTTGGGGCCAAGGCCAAAAGTCCTCGTTGGGCAATTGCTTACAAATTTGAAGCTGCCCAAAGCATTACAAAGATTATAGACATAATCCTAAGTGTAGGAAGAACTGGTGCTGTTACCCCTGTAGCAGTTATGGAACCTGTAAAAATCGGTGGAGTTACTGTAAGTAGGGCAACTCTACACAACGAAGATGAAATCAGGCGGAAAGATATACGAATTGGAGACTGGGTAATAGTAAGAAGAGCAGGAGATGTTATTCCTGAAGTAGTAAAGCCTCTTAAAGAAAGAAGAACAGGTAAAGAAAAACCCTTTATAATGCCTAAAAAATGTCCTGTTTGTGGTTCTCCGCTAGTGAAAAAAAAAGGAGAGGCTATATATCGCTGCCCTAATCCTGACTGTTTTCCTCGCTTGGCAAAACGTATAGCCCATTTTGTAAGCAAGGCTGCAATGGACATTGAGGGGCTTGGTCCAAAGGTAGTAGAACAGCTAATAACAGCAGGAATTATTAGAGATATCCCTGACCTTTATAAAATCAAAAAAGAAGATCTTTTATCTCTTGAAGGTTTTGCTGAAAAATCAGCTCAAAATTTACTAGATGCTTTGGAAGCAAGTAAACAGGTAACTCTCTCCAAATTTCTTTATGCCATTGGCATAAGGCATGTTGGAGAAGTAACAGCTCAACTTCTTGCCAAGTACTTTGGTAGTCTAAAAAGAATAATGGAAGCCTCCCTAGAAGAACTTGAAAAAATACCTGGCATTGGGCCAGAGGTTGCCAAAAGTATCTATGACTTTTTTAGGAATGATAAAAATAAAAAACTTATTTATGAACTAATCTCATTAGGAATAAAAATAGATGAATCAGAAGGAGAAAAGAAACTACCTCTTGAAGGAAAAAGTTTTGTATTTACAGGTTCTCTTAAAAATCTAAAAAGGGCTGAAGCTAAAAATCTTGTAGTTTCCCTTGGAGGGCAAGTGCTTTCAACTGTAAGCAAAAAAACCGACTTCGTTGTGCTTGGAGAAAATCCAGGGTCAAAACTTGATAAGGCCCAAAAACTTGGGATAAAAATAATTAATGAAGATGAATTCTTAAAAATGATAAAAAAGGACGTTTAAATTTCGTTCGGAGGTAATCATGAAAAGAATTCATGCCAAAGTCAAGGGAAGAGTACAAGGAGTATTCTACAGGGCATCAACAAAAGACAAAGCGAAATCTTTAGGACTCACAGGCTGGGTGATGAATATGCCCGACGGATCTGTTGAGCTTGAAGCTCAAGGATCAGATAAAAAAATAGAAGAATTGATTTCATGGCTATATGAAGGACCGCCATATAGTGTTGTAACTAATGTAGAAACAAGAGAAATACCTCTTAAAGAAGATGAAACAGACTTTAAAATCAGGTACTAAAAAATTAATGTTTAGGCCTTCTTATAAGTCTTGTTAAAAGAACATCCATTTGTCGATCTTCGCTTTTAAAATGCTTTTTTTGCATTGCTATTTGGAAATCATTTTGGCATCTTTGAAAAAAAGGCTTAAGAGTAATTCTATCTGCTGCATGGGCCATATATATTACCCCATTAGGGGCTAAATATTCCTTAAGTACATTTAAAAGAGGATCAAAGAATCTCTCATTAAATAGAAGTTCAGATCCTAAAATTATATCAAACCTTCCAAGCTCGCTTGGTTTAAACCAGTCGAGAATCTCGCATTTTAACTCATTGCATTTATTAAAAAGTGCAGATGCCCTAACGAATTCCATAATTTCATTTTCATAATCAGTAACAGTTACATCATGACCAAAATATGACGCCACAACTCCCGGAACAGCCATACCTGCTCCAAGCTCTAAAATCTTTTGCCCTTTTTTGGGAGGAATCTTTGCCATAAATTCAGCAAGCACTAAAGAAGCCTCCCAAATTTTTACCCAATATGGGAAATCAGGAGCGGTCTCGCTAGCCCTTTCTGCAAGGAGAGGGGTCAAGTCTGCAACATGGAGTAGATAAAAACCATTGCCTGCAACCTTCACTATTTCAACATCTAAGCTATACTTTCTACTTAGTCTTTTTACGATAGGAAGGGCCGCCTCAGGCACTTCAAATTTCCTTTGACGGCCCTGTGTTTTTTGCCCTCTTTTGGTAGATATGGGCAGTTTAAACATGAGTAGCTACCTTGCTGTCTGCCTTCTTTTTATCCCTTTGTTCATAATAAACTCTCCCAGTTCCTGCTGGAATGAGCCTACCCATAATCACATTTTCCTTAAGACCTCTAAGATGATCTACTTTCCCTGCAATAGAGGCATCAGTAAGTACCTTTGTTGTCTCTTGGAAAGAAGCTGCAGAAATAAAGCTATCAGTAGTTAAAGACGCCCTTGTAATACCAAGAAGCAAAGGTTCAGCAGTTGCCGGTTCACCGCCTTTAGCAAGCACTTTTTCGTTTTCTTCTTCAAATATGTGACGCTCCACCTGTTCGCCAAGCATAAAATTGGTATCACCAACGCTTGTAATCTTTACCCTCTTTAACATCTGACGCACTATTACTTCGATGTGCTTGTCATTTATCTTAACACCCTGCAGCCTGTAAACTTCCTGTATCTCATCCACTAGATAACGAGCTAGCTCTTTTGGCCCCTTAACCCTCAATAAGTCGCTTGGATTAATCACACCATCCATAAGAGGCTCACCAGCACGCACATAGTCTCCTTCATGTACGGCAATATGTTTACCTCTTGGAATCAAGTATTCTCTTGGTTCGCCAAATTCAGGTGTAATAATGATTCTACGCTTATTCTTTATGTCTTTTCCAAAGGATACAACTCCATCAATTTCTGAGATAATAGCATACTCTTTTGGCTTTCTAACCTCAAAAAGCTCAGCAACCCTTGGCAGACCACCTGTAATATCCTTTGTTTTAGTTGTTTCGCGTGGAATCTTAGCCAAGATCTGACCTGGTTCAACAATATCGCCCTCTTCAACAGTAATGATAGCTCCGATTGGCAACTGATACCGTGCATCACCTTTTGTCTTTTCAAGCTTTTTGGTACGCCCACGCTCATCTTTAATAGAAATTCTAGGCATATAATCTGAAGCCTTATACTGGATAACCTGCTTGCTTGCCTTACCAGTAACAGGGTCAACCTTTTCCATAATGGTAACACCTTCAATTATGTCACCAAATTTGACCTTTCCGCCAACTTCAGTAAGGATTGGTATGGTATATGGATCCCACTGAGCAAGCTTAGTACCTGGTTCTACAGGATCCCCCTCTTTTACTAACAATTCCGCACCATAAATTATTGGATAACGCTCTCTTTCGCGTCCATCTGGAGAGACAATTATCACCTCACCATTTCTATTAAGAACAACCTCTTTTCCAGCACTATTTGTTACTGTTACAACCCTTGCAAATTTAACTGTTCCTTTACCGTTACATCTGATCTCAGCCTGTTCAACCTTACCACTCGCAGTACCACCAATATGAAATGTTCTCATAGTAAGCTGAGTTCCAGGCTCACCAATTGACTCAGCCGCAATAATTCCAATTGCCTCACCTTTCACAACCATTTGGCCACGCGCAAGATCGCGGCCATAACATTTAGCACATACTCCAAATGGAGCACGACATGTAAGAACTGAACGAATCTCTACCTTTGATATACCAGCTTCTTCAATCTTTTTGGCCTTTTCTTCATCAATCTCTTCATTAGATGCAACAATTACTTCACCTGTAACAGGGTCAACAATATCCATAAGAGCAACCCTACCAAGTACTCTTTCGCTGACCCTTTGTATTATTTCACCACCTTCCATAAGATGATCTATTTCAATTCCATCAATTGTACCGCAATCGTCCATAGTTATTGTAGAATCTTGAGCAACATCAACCAGACGCCTAGTAAGATATCCTGAGTTTGCAGTTTTAAGAGCTGTATCTGCCAAACCTTTTCTAGCACCGTGGGTAGAAATAAAGTATTCAAGAACACTCAAGCCTTCTCTGAAGTTGGCCTTGATTGGCGTCTCAATAATCTCACCAGAAGGCTTTGCCATAAGGCCTCTCATGCCAGCAAGCTGTCTAATCTGATCCTTACTACCTCTTGCTCCAGAATCTGCCATAACAAAGATGGAATTAAAACTTGGCACTTCAATCTTTTCACCATCATCTCCTTCTATATAATCCTTGGAGATGTTTTCCATCATAACTTTAGCCACTTCATCAGTTGCCCTTGTCCAGATATCAATAACCTTATTATATCGCTCACCATCTGTAATAAGACCATCTGCATACTGCTGTTGAACCTCAGCAACCTCTGCCTGAGCTTTTTCAAGAATCTGCTTTTTGGTCTCGGGTATCTTCATGTCATTTATGCTTATGGAGATACCTGCTAAAGTAGCATGATGATATCCGAGATCTTTTAGTCTATCTGCCATAATACAGGTCTTCTTTGCACCTGCCAGTCGATAGGCATTATCTATAAGTTTAGCAAGGTCCTTTTTTCTCATGACCTTGTTTACCACTTCAAATGGAACCTCTTCCGGCACAATATCATAGAGAAGGACTCGTCCAACAGTAGTATCAACTATTTTATCTCCAAGCTTTACTTTAATTTTGGCCTGCAGATCAGCTGCCCCTTCATCATAGGCTAAGATTACCTCTTCAATAGAGTTAAACAGCTTTCCTTCACCTTTAGCCTTTGGCTTTTCCCTAGTCATATAATAAATTCCAAGGACTATGTCTTGGGTTGCCGTAATAATTGGCTCGCCATGGGCAGGAGATAATACGTTGTTTGTTGACATCATAAGTACCCTTGCCTCAGTCTGTGCTTCTACAGACAAGGGTACATGCACTGCCATTTGGTCACCGTCAAAGTCGGCGTTATAAGCAGTACATACTAAAGGATGAAGCATAATCGCCTTACCCTCAACAAGTACAGGCTCAAAGGCCTGAATTCCCAATCTATGGAGGGTTGGAGCCCTGTTTAAAAGGATTGGATGCTCTCTTACAACTTCATCTAAAGCATCCCATACCTCTGGCATCTCCTTCTCCACCATCTTTTTTGCACTTTTTATGGTGGAAACAAGCCCCTTTTGTTCGAGTTTGTTATAAATAAAAGGTTTAAAAAGCTCTATAGCCATCTTTTTAGGAAGGCCGCATTCGTGAAGCTTGAGCTCAGGACCGACAACAATGACTGAACGACCAGAATAGTCAACACGTTTCCCTAAAAGATTCTGCCTGAAACGCCCTTGCTTCCCTTTAAGCATGTCAGAAAGGGACTTTAAAGGCCTTTTATTAGGCCCTGTAACCACCCTTCCGCGTCTTCCATTATCAAAAAGTACATCTACTGCCTCCTGCAACATCCTCTTTTCATTTCTAATAATGATGTCAGGGGCATCAAGATCTTTTAAACGTTTTAATCTGTTATTTCTGTTAATTACCCTTCTATAGAGGTCATTTAAATCAGAGGTTGCGAAACGACCACCATCTAGAGGTACAAGTGGACGAAGGTCAGGCGGAAGAACTGGAATAACACTCAATATCATCCATTCAGGTTTATTTCCTGAACCTCTAAAGGCCTCAACTACCCTTAATCTTTTGCCAAGTTTTTTCCTTTTGGCTTCGCTCCTTGTCTTCTGCATTTCCTCCCTGAGTTCTCTTGCAACTTCGTCAAGATCTAAATTCTCAAGGAGGTAATGAATGGCTTCAGCACCAATTCCAACCTTAAATTTGTCACCAAATTGTTCATAATTTTTGTAATACGTCTCATCAGACATTAGCATCCCAACAGGGATTTCAGATAGCTGAGACTCTATCACAATGTGTGATTCAAAATAAAGCACTCTCTCAAGTTCTTTTAAACTAAGGTCAAGAAGTGCTCCTATCTTGCTAGGCAAGCTCTTTAAGAACCAAATATGTGCAACAGGGGCTGCAAGAGTAATGTGTGCCATCCTCTGGCGTCTTACCTTTGACTGAATAACCTCAACGCCACATTTTTCGCATACAATACCCCTGTGTTTCATCCTTTTATATTTGCCGCAAAGACATTCGTAATCCTTTACTGGACCAAATATCTTCGCGCAAAAAAGCCCGTCTCTTTCAGGCTTAAAAGTACGGTAATTTATGGTCTCTGGCTGTTTTACTTCTCCGTGAGACCTTTTTAAAATAGTTTCTGGAGAAGAGATTGAAATTCTAACAGCCTTAAAATTCAAAGGATCTTTTGGTTTTGTAAATAGAGAAAGAAGATCGTCCATATGTATAGACCTCTTTAGGTTTTTTTATTTGGTTATTCTAAGAGTTCAATATCCATGCAGAGTCCTTGAAGCTCTTTTACAAGAACATTAAATGACTCTGGCAGTCCTGCTTCTAAGAAGTTGTTACCTTTTACAATCTTTTCATACATACGAGAACGGCCTGTAACGTCATCTGACTTAACAGTTAGAAATTCTTGAAGTGAATAAGCAGCTCCATATGCCTCCATAGCCCAGACTTCCATTTCACCAAGCCTCTGACCACCAAACTGAGCTTTACCACCAAGAGGCTGTTGCGTTACAAGGGAATATGGCCCTGTTGAACGGGCATGAATCTTATCTGCAACAAGATGATGGAGCTTAAGCATATACATAACACCAACTGTTATTTTTTCCTTAAATGGCTCACCTGTTAACCCGTTATAAAGGGTAACTTGCCCTATCTCAGGCTGGCCTGCCTCTTTAAGGAGCTTTTTAATTACTTCTTCATCTGCACCATCAAATACAGGAGTCGCAATTGGCACGCCATTTCCAAGATGAATAGCAAGCTCTCTAACCTCTTCTTCACTGAGCCCTGAAAGTATTTCTTCAAGCTCCTTTTCTGAATAGATCTTTGACATCTTGGCCTTTACCATTTCCATCTCGTATTTTTTGGCAAGCTCTGCAATTTGCTCACCAAGCTTTTTGGCACCCCAGCCAAGATGTACCTCTAATATTTGACCAACATTCATACGTGAAGGGACACCTAATGGATTTAGAATTATATCTACAGGAGTACCATCTTCAAAAAATGGCATATCCTCAACTGGAACAATCTTTGAGACAACACCCTTATTTCCGTGGCGCCCTGCCATTTTATCTCCCACCTCTAACTTTCTCTTCATGGCGACATATACCCTCACCATTTTGATTACACCTGGTGGGAGCTCATCACCTTTTTTAAGGCGCTCTATCTTTCCTTCAAAGAAATCTTTTATACGCTCAATCTCACCTTCATACCAATCAAGTATCTCTGTTACATAGGGATCAACGCTATCTCTTCCTTCCAAAATGAGATCTCTTAGCCTATGCAAAGGAACCTTTCTAAGGGCTTCTTTTGTTATCTCCTTACCTGCATCTAAAAGAAGCCTATGCCTTGCATCTTTAATAACAACAGCAGGTTTCTTGCCTACGAGATACTGTTCAAGTTTTTTAAGAGCAGTGCGTCTAATTACATTTATTTCATCCTCCTGATCCTGCATTATGGCTGCAATTTCCATATCTTCCAATTTTTTGGCCCTTTCATCCTTAGGGATACCCTTTCTGGAAAAGACCTTTGCATCAACTACCACACCTTGAATGCCAGGAGGAACCCTCAAGGAGGTATCTTTTACATCACCTGCCTTTTCGCCAAAAATGGCCCTTAGTAATTTTTCTTCTGGAGACAGTTGGGTTTCTCCTTTGGGAGTAACTTTGCCAACTAAAATGTCACCAGATTTGACCTCTGCTCCAATCCTTACAATCCCAGACTCATCAAGATTTCTAAGGGCCTCTTCCCCAACGTTTGGAATGTCTCTAGTAATTTCTTCTCTTCCAAGCTTGGTATCTCTTGCTTCTATCTCAAATTCCTCAATATGAACAGAGGTATATACATCATCATGAACAATGCGTTCACTTACGATAATTGCATCCTCAAAATTATATCCACGCCAAGGCATAAAAGCCACAACCACATTCTTTCCAAGGGCCAATTCACCATATTTTGTGGAAGCACCGTCCACAAGCACTTGACCTTTTTTTATCCTCTGACCTGGCTTTACAAGTGGAATCTGGTTAATTGTGGTGGTTTGATTGGATTTCTGATATTTGATTAACTTATGAATCTCTACTTCTACCGGTGCGCCTGTCTCCTCATCCTCATCATATCCGACTACAAGCCTTCTGGCATCAACATCCTCTATCCAGCCATCTCTTTTTGCTATAATTGTAACTCCAGAATCCCTAGCAACAGCTTTTTCCATTCCAGTTCCAATTATAGGAGCTTCACATTTTAAAAGAGGTACTGCCTGACGTTGCATGTTTGAACCCATAAGGGCACGGTTAGCATCATCGTTTTCAAGAAAAGGAATTAACCCCGATGACACACTAACCATCTGATTAGGAGCAATATCTATAGCAGTGACTTCCTCTGCTGGTACCATGACAAATTCGCCCTGACGCCTAACTCCTACAAAATCATCAACAATACGTCCATTTTCATCCAAATTAACAGTTGACTGACAGATGGTTTCTTTTTCTTCCTCTGATGCAGTCAAGTAAATAACTTCATTGGTCACCTTTCTATCAACTACCTTTCTGTATGGCGTCTCAATAAAGCCATACTCATTTATTCGCCCAAAGGTAGCAAGTGAGACAATGAGACCAATATTTGGACCTTCTGGGGTCTCAATTGGACAAATCCTACCATAATGGGTTGGATGAACGTCTCTTACTTCAAAGCCAGCTCTTTCCCTTGAAAGACCACCTGGCCCTAAAGCAGAAAGCCTTCTTTTGTGCGTAATCTCTGAAAGAGGATTTGTCTGATCCATGAATTGAGAAAGCTGGCTTGAGCCAAAAAATTCTTTAATAACAGAGGTAACCGGCTTTGGATTTACCAAATCATTTGGCATAAGGGCCTCTACCTCTTGAAGAGTCATCCGCTCTTTTATAGCCCGCTCCATTCTAACCAGACCTATACGATACTGATTTTCAACAAGCTCACCTACAGAGCGAACGCGCCTATTACCCAAATGGTCAATATCATCAACTGGTCCTTGCGTATCTTTAAGATGCACTAGTTCTTTTACTATTGCCACTATGTCTGAAGGTAAAAGCACCCTTTGACTTAAATCCACATCTAGGCCAAGCCGCTGATTCATTTTATAACGGCCGACCTCTGAAAGATCATAAGTATCAGTGTTAAAGAAAAGCGAGTTAAAAAACTTCTCTGCAACTTCTAAAATAAGCGGACTACTTGGCCTAAGGCGTCTGTATATCTCCAAAATGGCTTCTTCTTGGGTTTCGACTTTATCAATTAAAAGGGTATCTCTAATGGAAGAGCTAAACCTTACTCCATCTATAAAAAGAGTTTGGACCTCAGTTATGCCATTTTCTCTTAATATCTCTAAATCTTCTTCAGTAAGCTTTGAATTTTTAGGAATCAGTATTTCACCTGTTGCCGGATCAACTATATCTTTTGCAGTTATATTGCCAACAAGATCCTCTTCCCTTACTGGAATTCTTTCAATGCCCAGATCTTCCATCTTCCTGAGCATTGTCTTTGAGAATTTTCTATTTTGCTTCAGGAGTACTTGCCCTGTTTCAGGATGAAGTACCTCCATTGTAGCACGCTGGCCTTGAAGCAGTTGAGGGATCACTTTTCTGTAAACTAACCTACCTTCCAAATAAAAAGTGTCCCAATGATAAAATTCCTTTAAAATTTCATCAGTACTTAGACCTATAGCCTTTAAAAGTATAGTGGCAGGGAACTTCCTACGCCGGTCTATGCGAACATGGAGTATATCTTTTGGATCAAACTCAAAATCAAGCCATGAGCCTCGAACAGGAATAACTCTACAAGAATAGAGAAGTTTTCCACTTGAATGTGTTTTGCCTTTATCATGGTCAAAAAATACACCAGGAGAACGTTGAAGCTGGCTCACCACTACCCTTTCTGTACCATTTATAATAAAGGTACCTGTCCTGGTCATTAAAGGGATAGTGCCAAAATATATTTCTTGCTCTTTAATATCTCTAATGCTTTGCGCACCAGTCTCTTTATCTACATCATATGATAAAAGTCTTATTACTATCTTTACAGGGGCTTCATAAGTAGTACCCCTAATCAAACACTCTTCCTGGGTATATTTAGGTTGACCAATAGAATACTGAACAAACTCCAGAGATGAAGCACCAGTAAAATCTTGAATAGGAAATACAGACTTAAAAACAGACTGTAGCCCAAAATCCTTCCTTGCCTCTGGAGCTACATCCTTTTGCAAAAACTTTTCATAAGGTTTGTGCTGTACAGCAATTAAATATGGGATATCTACAATTCTTTTAACTTTTCCAAAATTTTTTCTAATAGGAATATTTTGAATGTTCAACATAGACACTGCCTCAACTGGCTAAATTTAGAATTTTTTTTGATTTGAAATTTTTTGATATGAAAAACAAAGAACTTAGGGCGCCATAAAAGGCGCCCTAAAAAAACTAACTATCAAAATTACTTAATCTCAACCTTAGCACCAACAGCCTCAACCTGCTCTTTAATCTTTTCAGCCTCTTCTTTAGACACTCCTTCTTTAATTGGCTTTGGTGCACCTTCAACAAGTTCTTTTGCCTCTTTAAGGCCAAGACCTGTAACGGCTCTAACCTCTTTAATAACTTTTATCTTTTGAGAGCCAACCTCTGCTAAAATTACATCAAATTCAGTCTTTTCCTCTTGTGCAGCAGCAGCCTCGCCTGCTGGAGCTGCACCTGCAGCAGCAACTGCAACTGGAGCTGCAGCAGAAACACCAAATTTATCTTCAAGTTCCTTAATGAACTCTGAAAGCTCCAATACTGTCATATTTGATATGAACTCAATTACATCTTCTTTTGTTACAGCCATTTGTCAATGTCCTCCTAAAATATAAAAAATTTGTCTATTTATTTCTTCTGATCTTCAATAGCTCTAAGGGCATAAAGAAGCTTCCTTGGAATACCAGCCAATACATTTACCAAATTTGTTGGTGTAGCCACAAGAACAGACAGAAGCTGCCCAATAAGTATTTCTCTGCTTGGTAATTTGGACAAGGCCTCAAGTCCTTTTGGATCCATGAGTTTGCCATTTAAAATTCCATTTCTAATCTTAAGTGCCTCATGATCTTTGGCAAACTCAACAAGCACCTTTGCCACTTGTACTGGATCATCATAGGCAAACACGCAAGCATTAGGACCCTGAAGATCATCTAACAAGGCCTCTCCGTCTGTGCCCTTTACTGCAATCCTTAACAAGGTATTTTTGGCTACTTTCATTTCACCTTGAGCTTCCCTAAGCTTTGCCCTTAGTTCATTTATTTCAGCAACTTTTAGCCCAGGAAAATTTACCAAGGTGACTAACATAGCCCGTTCAAACTTGTCGTGGAGGTCCTTGACAAGGGCCTCTTTCTCTTTTCTGGTTAATGGCAATTTTCATCCCCCCTTTCTTAGGCAGTTTTACTGCCAAAGGCAGAGGTTACACCGGTCTCGGTAGGTGAAGCTTTATAAAAGCTTCATTAAACACCAGGTACCTACTGTCTTTGACTTTTAAGCACTGAAAATCAGTGCGTTTTATCAATAACTATTCTCCAAACTTAAATTATGCCGCAGCATTTTTGAATTCTGATGGATCTAGTTTCACCCCAGGCCCCATGGTAGTAGAAAGAGCCACACCTTTTACATAGGTTCCTTTTGCAGAGGCTGGTTTCATCCTAAGAATAGTTTCAGCCACTGCTGCAAAATTTTCCTTTAACTTTTCAGGGCCAAATGAAACTCTCCCAATAGGCATATGAACAACACCTGCCCTGTCAACTCTAAAATCAACCTTACCACCTTTGATATCCTTAACAGCTTTACCTATATCAAAAGTAACTGTACCTGTCTTAGCATTTGGCATAAGCCCCCTTGGTCCAAGAATTCGACCAAGTTTACCAACCTGACCCATCATATCTGGTGTGGCAACTACCTTATCAAAATCCAGCCATCCTTCTTTTTGGATCTTTTCTATTAACTCTTCTGCTCCAACATAATCTGCGCCTGCTTCCTGAGCTTCTTTCGCCTTTTCACCTTTTGCAAAGGCAAGAACTCGAGCAGTTTTCCCAGTACCATGAGGAAGCACCACAGAACCTCTAATATTCTGGTCAGCTTTTCTGGGATCTACACCCAAATTTATGGCAATATCAACACTTTCATCAAAATTAGCGTAGTGAGTTGCCAAAACCTTCTCTATCGCCTCATCTAATGTATATTTTTTCGTTGTATCTATAAGTTCTTTTGCTTTTCTATATTTTTTGCCTCTTTTCACCATGGCTTGTCACCCTTAACTTAATCAACTATTTCAATTCCCATGCTCCTAGCAGTACCTTCAATGGTCCTAATAGCTGCATTAAGATCTGCTGCTGTCAAATCAGGCATCTTGGTCTTTGCAATTTCTTCTACCTGAGCACGGGTAACTTTTCCTACTTTATCTCTGTTAGGCACTCCTGAACCTTTTTCGATTCCTGCTGCTTTTTTAAGAAGAACAGATGCTGGAGGTGTCTTTAAAACAAAACTAAATGATCTATCTGCATAAACAGTTATTAAAACAGGAATAATCATTCCTGCTTGATCTGCTGTCTTGGCATTAAATGCCTTGACAAACTCCATTATATTTACACCTTGCTGACCAAGGGCCGGACCAACTGGAGGAGAAGGACTTGCCTGTCCAGCAGGGATTTGCAACTTTATATATCCAACAATCTTTTTAGCCATGACTAACTCCCACTGTAAAATATTTTAACTGGCCCTTTGAATATGGCCAAATTCTAATTCAACTGGTGTAGATCGACCAAAAATAGAGACCAAGACCCTTACCTTCCCTTTGTCAGGGCGGACTTCATCAACCACTCCTGTAAAATTGGCAAAAGGACCTTCTGTAACAATTACTCTATCACCAACTTCATAGTCATATTTTGGTCTTGGTTTTTGAGAACGCTCTTGCATTTGCTGAATTATTTTTTCAGCCTCTTTATCAGGAAGGGGCACAGGATTGTTTTTTCCACCAACAAATCCTGTTACCTTTGGTGTGTCTTGCACTAAATGCCAAGTCTCTTCATTAAATTCCATTTTTACAAGGATATATCCAGGATAAACCTTTCTAGAAAAGGTCTTTTTCTCACCTTTTACCACTTCTATAACCTTTTCTGTTGGCACAACTATTTCAGAAAACTTATCTTCCAGACCATATTGCTTAATTCTTTCTTCCAAGGAGGCTTTTACTTTATTTTCAAAACCAGAATATGTGTGGACAATATACCACTTATGTGCCATAACTTGCCTCTTTTTCCCTTTAATCCATCAATATACCTACTAGTTTGGAAAGAACCATATCAACCAAGCCCAAGTAAGCTGCAAAAAAGATTGATATGGCAAGAACAGCTATGGTCATAGAAGTGGTTTCTTTTTTATTTGCCCAAGTAATCTTATCAAATTCGGCTCGGACGTCCTGAAAATATTGTTTAATAGCCTGCAATTTACTTACTTGAACTTGTGGAACTACCTCAGGCCGTGCCGTTGCAGCTCCTTCAGAGCTAGCAACTAGCTTTGATTGAGAGGTCTCGCCTCCTTTAGTTACTGTTTTTAATTTTCTAACCTTTTTCTTAGTCACTTTGTCCTAGCCTCTTTTTAAACAAATATGGCAGGCCAGGAGGGACTCGAACCCCCAACACCCGGATTTGGAGTCCGGTGCTCTACCATTAGAGCTACTGGCCTGCAAATATTATTTATAACTTAACTATTTCATTTTTATTTCTTTATGTAGAGTATGCCTCCTATCAAAAGGGCAATATTTTTTCAACTCTAATTTATCTGGTGTAGTTCTTTTATTTTTAGTTGTAGTATAATTCCTTCGCTTACATTCAGTACAACGAAGAATTATTTTTTCTCTCATGGCAAAATACCTTTATTCTATAATTTTACTTACAACACCTGCGCCAACAGTACGTCCACCTTCCCTGATGGCAAACCTCAAACCTTCCTCCATGGCTATCGGCTGAATCAACTCCGCTGTTATCTTTACATTATCTCCTGGCATCACCATC
>CAYMRT010000124.1:0-17009 GCA_964392885.1 uncultured Desulfobacterales bacterium
ACTCAAAACCCCATAATCCTTTTTCCCGTGGCTTGCCACTATTCTTTGAGCAACCTCTTTTTGGAAAAGAAGACAGGCACATGGAACAAATTGTTTTTCATCACATAGTTTAATAAGTACTTGAGAAGAAATATTATAAGGTAAATTACCTACAATAACAAACTCCTCTTGCCCAATTTGATTTGACAATTCTTTAAAGGAAATTTCTAATATATCCTTATGAATAAGTTGACAATTGCTAGGTAAAATAGCCTCTTTTTTATGCCATTCTACAAGTCTATCATCCTTTTCTATAGTGATTACTTTCTTAAATCTATATGAAAGATGTCTTGTTAAAGAACCCGTTCCTGTACCAATTTCAAGAACAAGTTCATTGTATTCATCTGGAATAAAGTTGACTATTTTTTTTAATATATCTTCATTTAATAGAAAGTTTTGCCCCAAGCTCTTTTTAGCTCTTGGAATTTCATTATTATTTTTCATAAACTATTTTATTTGTTTGTTTGACTTTTTGAAATCCTCTCTAAAAACTCTTCTTGGCGTTTCTTTTGACGATAGAAATAAAAATAAACTGCAATAAAATAGCATAAGAAACCAATTGGCAGAGCTAAAACTACCCCTCCTATCACAAGACAATAAATTACCTCCAAAAACTTATTAAAGATAAGTTGTACTCCATGAAGAAAATCTGTTGATTCTATTTGAGTTAACATTATTTGGACTTCATCCCATGAGACTGACCTTGAAGTAATTATTGTACCAATTCGCCACGAGAGATAGTATTCAATAGGAATTGTCAAAGGATTGCTCACTATCCAATTCGCTATTATAGCTGCAAGCATATTACCTCTAAATATAGAACATAAAAATATGGTTAATATTGTATGCAAAGGTATGGTTGGAGTTATTCCTATAAAAGTTCCTATTGCAAGTCCTCGTGCAATAACAAAAGGATTACCTCTTAGACGTATCAAACGAAGCCAATAATATTTTGCAGCCCTTTTAGGCGACAGTAAAGATTTTGCCATGACTGGTTTTTAACACAAAATTTTATATGGAAACAGCTAAAAATTAAGCTCAATTAAAGAGCAGTTATGAAAGATGTATATATACACTTGCCCTAAAGATAATAAGAGTTTAGAGTAACAAAGTTTATTTTCTTAGAACTCACACAACTTCTTTTTTAGGAGTTAACTATGGGTAAAGACGTTGTAAATGTAGGAGTTGTAGGTTTCGGTACAGTTGGCAGTGGTACAGTAAAAATACTTTTGGAGCAAAAAGAACTCCTCAAAAATAGATGTGGGGTTGAAATCAACTTAAAATGGATTTGCGATAAAGACATTACTACTAATAGGGGCTTTGAGGTACCAAAGGAGTTATTAACAACAAATATTGATGTCCTTTTTAATGACCCAGAACTTGATATATTTGTTGAGCTTATCGGTGGTATTGAACCAGCAAAAACTTTTATCTTAAAGGCACTTGATCAAGGTAAGCATATTGTTACAGCTAATAAAGCCCTTCTTGCCACCAATGGTTTTGAAATTTATGAAAAGGCAGCGGAAAATAACCTTGAAGTAGGCTTTGAAGCAAGTGTTGGAGGAGGCATACCATGTATTAAAGGCCTAAAAGAGGGACTCGTTGCCAATAATATCTCTACAGTGCTTGGTATAATGAATGGGACTGCCAATTATATCCTTACAAGGATGAGCAATGAAGGTCTTGAATTTAAGGAAGTACTTACGCAGGCCCAAAAGCTTGGTTATGCTGAAGCAGATCCTACTTACGACATTGAAGGAATAGATACGGCACACAAACTTGCTATAATGTCAACTTTGGCATTTGGTAAAAAGGTAAAACTTGACCAAATTTATACTGAAGGTATTTCAAAAATTACACCTTTGGACATAAGTTTTGCCGCTGAACTTGGCTACACAATTAAGCTTCTGGCCATTGGCAAAAAGACTGAAAATGGTGAAATTGATGTAAGAATTCATCCAACCATGATACCTGTTGATCATTTACTGTCTCAGGTAAATGGTGCTTTTAACGGTGTTTATTTTATTGGTGACAGTGTTGGCAAGGTAATGATGTATGGAATGGGTGCTGGACAAATGCCTACAGGGAGTGCAATCGTTGCTGATATTTGTGATATAGCAAGAAATATAAAATGCAGTTGCCTTGGAAGGGTTCCTCCTCTTTCGCTTTCATTTAAACAGCTCCAAGATGCTAAAATTAAACCTGTTGAATCTATAAGTTGTAAATATTATTTTAGATTTACAGTAAAAGACAAGCCTGGAGTGCTTTCAAAAATAGCAGGAATACTTGGCAGCGAACAGATAAGTATAAATTCTGTTGTACAAAAGGGTCGTGCTCATGAAACCTCTGTGCCAATCGTCATGCTTACCCATGAAGCAATTGAAGGAAAAGTTAAAAAGGCTCTGAAGGAGATAGATGCTCAGGACTTTATTCTTGATGAAACAATGATTATTCGTATTGAAGACATGAAGGCCCTGGAGGAATTGTAGCTTATGGTAGAAGAAAAGCAAAATAACAACGAACTGCAAGAAACGAAAGACAAACTTGAACATCCTGTTGAAAAATACGTCCTTTTAATAGGAGATGGCATGGCAGATATGCCACTGGATGAACTTGGTGGCAAGACTGTACTTCAAGCTGCAAGAACACCTTTCATGGACTTAATAGCAAGGCTCGGAGAATTTGGTAGAGTTAAAACTATCCCTGATGAACTACCCCCTGGAAGTGATGTGGCAAACATGGCTCTTTTAGGCTATGACCCTAGAAAATATTATACAGGAAGAGGGCCTTTGGAAGCTGCTGCAATGGGCATAAAAATGAATCCAGAGGATGTGGCCTTTAGATGCAATTTAGTAACATTGGGTTTTAGAGATGGAAGAATAATAATGGACGACTATAGTGCAGGCCACATCTCTACAGAAGAAGCCCACATCTTAATAAAAGAATTGGCTGAAATAGTTAAAGGGCGCTCTTTTGAGCTTTTTCCAGGCATAAGCTATAGACATCTTCTTCTATGGCGCGGTGGTCCAGAAGGGCTTGCGACAGTTCCTCCCCATGATTATACAGGGGAAGATGTTACTGAGGCATGGCGCGTTTATGAAGAAGAACCACTACTTTTTGAGGTATTAAAAAAGGCCATTAATCTATTTCATCGTCATCCAGTTAATGAAAAAAGAATTAAAGAAGGCAAGCCGCCAGCAAATGCTATTTGGCCATGGGGGCAGGGTAGAAAACCTGTAATCGCAACTATTCCCCAAAGGTTTGATTTGGAAGGAGCAATAATTGCAGCAGTTGATTTAATTAAAGGCCTAGGAGTTTGGGCTGGTCTTGATACACCAACTGTAGAAGGTGCAACAGGATACTTAGATACCAATTATAGTGCTAAGGCAGAAGCTGCCTTGAAAGAGATAAAAAACAAAAACTTAGTTATTGTCCATGTGGAAGCACCAGATGAGGCAGGTCATATGGGTGACATAAACGAAAAAATAAAAGCCATAGAACGTTTTGACAAAGAGGTTGTTGGCCCGATCTTTGATGGCCTGAAAAACATGAATTACTCATTTCGGCTATTTGTTGTAACGGATCACTTAACCCCTATAAAGATAAAAACTCATGCTCGTGGTCCTGTGCCTTATGTTATTTATGACAGTCTTGAGGTGAAAGATAATCCTGATGTCTTTTTTGACGAGGTGTGTGCAGAAAAAAGCAAAATATATTTTGAAGATGCACATGAACTCTTCACACATTTTATTGGAGTTGAGCCTAGATATGTCGAGCTAGATCCCAAAAAAAAGAAGATAAATGTCAACTAAAAAGGCTCAAACCAATCTTTTCTGGGGCAAAAAGCCCATTTCTTATAGAGTTATATATGGCGATACAGATAAGGCAGGAGTAGTTTATTATGCAAATTATTTGAGACTATTTGAAATAGGTCGTACAGAATGGATGAGACACACGCTTGGAGTTTCATATGAAAGGCTTGAAAAAAAAGGAATTATGTTTCCTGTGGTAGAAGCGTATATTAGATATAAAGCTCCTGCCCGGTATGATGACATAATTCATATACATACAGCCCTTAAAGAGGCTACTAAAATATCACTTACATTTTATTATGAAATTAAAAAGGATAATAAAACCCTTGTTACTGGAACAACTAAACATGCTTCTACAGATATAAACGGAAAATTGACAAAAATTCCAAAGGGGCTTATAGATGCCTTTGTTTAAAAGGGCAAAAAACAGGGCCAAATTAAATGGCTTTTATACCAGAAGATGTCCTTTACAATATAAAAGAAGCTGCTGATATAAGGCAGGTTATTCAAGAATTTGTCCCTCTTAAAAAAAGAGGAAAAAATTGGGTGGGTCTCTGCCCCTTTCATCCAGATTCTTCTCCCTCTTTTACAGTAAATGAAGAAAAACAAATATATTATTGTTTTGGCTGTGGAGAAGGCGGCAATGTCTTTAAATTCTTAATGAGACTTCAAGGACTATCTTTTGTAGAGGCAGCAAAACTACTGGCACAACGCTATGGAATTAAAATCCCCAAGAGGCCTCTTTCAAAAGCCCAAGAAAAAAAGAGACAACTTAGAGAAGAACTTATTGAAATTAATAAAATTGCTGCAGAATATTTTTATAATAATCTTAGGCACTCCCACTCTGCAATAAAAGCCAAAGAATATTTAAACAAACGAGGTCTAGACAACATAACTTTAGAGTCGTTTTTAATAGGATGGGCTCAGGATTCGTGGGATGCATTAATTAATAACTTGAGCAGTAAAGGTTTTTCTTTAGAGCTTATTGAAAAAACAGGGCTTATTATAAAAAGAGAAGGGGCATCTGGATATTATGACAGATTTAGAGGTAGAATAATATTTCCCATTCACAATCATAGAGGAGATATTGTTGCGTTTGGTGGCAGAACTATAGATCTCCCAAATCAAAAGGAACAACCTAAGTATATTAACTCACCAGAATCTCCTGTTTATCATAAGTCACATGTACTTTATGGACTTTTTCAAAATAAGTCATCAATAAGGCAAGCAGGCTTTGGACTTGTAGTTGAAGGATATATGGATGTGGTAAGCTTATGGCAATTTGGAATTAAAGAGGTTGTAGGGACTCTTGGCACAGCTCTTACAGAAGACCATGCACGTAGAATGAAAAATATAACTAAGCAATGGATACTTCTATTTGATTCAGATGAAGCTGGATTAAAAGCTGCTCAGAGAGCACTTCCCATTTGTTATAAGTTTGATCTAAGGCCTAAGGTTCTCATTTTACCAGAAGGAGAGGATCCTGACAGTTTTATTCGTAAAAAAGGCAAAAATAGGCTTTTAGCTTTAATAGAAAAGGCGCCTTCAGGAATAGATTTTTTAATTAATGTCGGTCTAGATCTATATGGTGCTGACACAGAGGGTAAATTAAAGACAGCTGATACTCTTATTTCTATTATATCTCAAATACAAGATCCTATAAGGAAGTCTCTATTTATAGGAGAGACCTCACAAAGGCTTGGTATCAGGGAAGAAAGCTTATGGGAAAGGATAAAAAATGATGAAAAAAGCTTGAAGCTAATTACTATAAAGAAAGCTAAAAGGGAAAAAGCTAAACAACAAGATCTAATTAAGCCTGGTTTAAAAATAAAAAACAGGGCGGAAGAGAAACTTTTGGGTTTTTTACTTAGCTATCCTCAGTTTATAGATAGATTTTTAGAACAAGATCTTGAACTTTGGATTAGTGATAAAAATCTTTTTGAGCTCTGGCAAGCAATCCAACATCTTTATTCTATGCAGGGTAAACTAGATTTGGTGACTCTTTGTGAAAGACTTGAGCCGATGCCACATCTTAAAACATTGGCAATGCGCCTTGCATCTGAATTTCCTCCTTGTCATGATCTCGAAGAGATGGCCTCGGAGCTCTTGCAATATTGTTCTAAGCAGAAAAAACGAATACTGAGATTACAACTTCTTGAACAACTACGACATGAGTGCAAAGAGGATAGCCAAGAAATACTTAAATATTATCAAAGCTTACACTGATAAAGGGGAGAGATATGTCCGTAAAGGACAGGGGAAACAACAAAGACATTTTTGGTGGAGACGAAGAGTTAGTAGAATTTGAACTAAATCTTCCTCTTATAGAACCCGAAGAGGAGCTAATTGAAGACAAGTCAACTATTTCGCCTCCTGATGAACAGCCCTCATCTACAGATCCTATGCGACTTTATTTAAAAGAAATGAGTACTGGAGAGGTACTATCTAAAGAGGAAGAGATTAAAATTGCCAAGATGCTTGAAGAAAATGAAAGAAATTATGTATTTTGTGCATTCCATATTCCTGAAGTTGTAAATAATATAGTTACAAGGCTTACGCAAGAAGAGGCCATAAAAAATAATCTCGATGTTGATATAGAAGAAGATGAACTGGAAGAAAATTCAAGACATACAAGAGGCAATCCACTCCTTGATATTGGTTATAAATTAAAAAACATAGAAGCAAAAAGAGCACAGCTTTTAAAAAACCTCAAGGAAGTAGAAACAAAAGATGAATTAAAAGAAGTTCTTAATAATTTAAGAACAATTCCAACGGAATTACTTGAAACTCTTGAAAACAAACGAATTAAAATAGGATTATTAAAAATAGTTAGAGCATGTTTTGAAGAATTTGTAAGAAATTCGGCACAGAGAGATAAAGAGGAGCTTTTCTTTGCAACTGGCCTTACTAAAGATGCATTATTTGAGGTGGTTAGAAGTTACTATAACTCGCTCCAGCAAGCGAACTTTGCAAAAGAGACCCTTGTCAAGGCCAATCTACGCCTTGTTGTAAGTATAGCTAAACGCCATATTAATAAGGGGCTTCATCTTTTAGATCTTATTCAAGAAGGAAATATTGGTCTTATCAAGGCAGCAGAAAAATTCGAATATAAAAAAGGATTCAAATTTAGTACATATGCCACATGGTGGATAAGACAAGCCATTACAAGAGCAATAGCAGATCAATCTCGCACTATAAGAATACCTGTCCATACTGTTGAAACATTAAACAGCATAATAAAGGTTACTCGTTCTTTTATATCTGATCATGGTCGTGAACCAACTCCTAAAGAACTTTCAGAGCTATTAGACATACCAGAAAAAAAGATCATAAAAATACTTCGCCTTGTAAATCAGCCTCTATCACTTGAAGCACCAATTGGAGATGAAGATGGCAATGAACTTTTGGACTTTATTGAAGACCAGAATACACCTCTCCCTGACGAAGAAGCAATAACATCCAATCTTATTAAACAAGTGCGTCTAGCACTTGCTACTTTAACCCCACGTGAAGAAAAGGTACTTAGACTACGTTTTGGTATTGGAGAGGACAGCGACAAAACCCTTGAAGAAGTAGGAAGAGATTTTTCTGTAACCAGGGAGAGGATAAGACAGATAGAGGCAAAAGCCTTACAAAAGCTACGCCATCCTAGCAAAAGCAAGCTTCTAAAAAGTTTTATAAAAAACTGAATTTGGCAAGGGAAATTATTCCCTTGCCTATTTTTATGATACTTTCACCTCTATCTGTTTAGGCTTTGTTTCTTCTGTTTTTGGAAGTTTTATTTTTAATATACCCTTCTCATATTTTGCTTCAATTTTATCCTTATCAATTGGTACAGGAATTCTTATGGCTCTAGAGAAGCTTCCTCTTCTCATCTCAATTCTATGGAAGTTTTCATCTTTTTCTTCCTTTTCTTCTTTCTTCTCCCCCTTAATAACAAGCATATCTCCAGATAAGGAGACATCTATCTCCTTTGGATCCATTCCAGGTACTTCTGCCTTGACATAAATAGCATCCTTTGTCTCAGAAACATCTACTGCAGGAATCCAAGTTTCGCTCTTAATTGCAAGATCTCCTTCTCCAAAGAAATCAGACCAAAGCCTATCCATTTCTTTTCTAAGGTTAGTCAACTCAGAAAGTGGTTTCCAAGGAGCAAGTTCAAACATTTTCCCATACCTCCTTTCCTTCTTTTTTGTTAAAAAGATAAGTATGAAGAGTAGAGAGTCAAGAAATTGTCAGATGAAACATGTTTCTTTTGAATGTGGCCCTATTTTTTATAAAAATAATAAAAATGCCACAGTCTTAAATTATATTAAATTGAATTTTAACTCTCCCCATGTAGCTGTAATAACTGGCCCCTCTGGTTGCGGAAAAACCACCCTTTTAAAGGCAGTGTCAGGCCTTATCAAAGCAGAAGTTGGTATAAGAAAATTGAATAATACAATATATAATGATAAAAACCTTGTAAACTGGCGAAATAAAGTAACTTTTTTGCCTCAGGATGCCCCAATTGTGCCAGGAACTGTTGAAGAAAATATTATTTTCCCATTCAAGTTAAAAAACTGCCAACACCCTCTTCCAAGACTTGAAGATGTTCTTGAAATTTTTAAGAAACTAAATCTTAAACATATAACCTTTAATCAAGATGCAGCATCTCTTTCAGGAGGAGAAAGGCATAGACTATGTCTTGCAAGAGGACTCATATGGAAACCGTATGTACTACTTGCAGATGAACCTCTAAGCGGTTTAGAGCAAGATCTAGCACAGAAGTGTTTTGAAGTACTTAAAGAATTTTCACAAACTTATTCAAGGATCGTTATATGCACTCTTCACAATGAGTTACTAGCAAAACAGGCAGATTCTTTATGGAGGCTTAAAAATGGGAAATTATATAGAGCTTAGTCTCTTTGATCTAGCACTTTCAATAATGCTAATCTTAATTGCTTGTGGAATCTCAACAGCCTTGCGTCTTGGACTTACAAAATCACTTTTAATTGCCTCAACAAGATGTATGTTACAACTTGGTGCAATTGGTCTAGTATTAAAAAAAATTTTTCAAATTAACTCACCTATACTTATAATTGCTTGGCTATTTTTTATGCTATATTTGGCCTCAAAAGAAGCAATAAGGCGTTCAAGGGCAAGTTATAAGGGAATCAACCTCGACTCTTTAGCAACTATGACAATATCAAGCCTAGTTTCTGGAGTATTGGTAACACAAATAATAATTAAAGTAACTCCATGGTATAATCCACAATATTTAATACCAATATTTGGTATGATACTTGGCAATTCATTAAATGGGATATGTCTTTGTCTTGACAGATTGTTCGATTATGTAAAGTCACATGCTACAGAGATAGAATTGCGACTTGCCTTTGGTGCTACAAATTCCGAAGCCATATCTCAAGGAGCCAAATCAGCAGTTAGAACTGGCATGATTCCAATAATAAACAATATGACTGTTGCTGGACTTGTCTCTCTTCCAGGGATGATGACAGGACAAATAGTAGCAGGAGTTTCACCTTTGCAGGCAGTTTCTTATCAGATAATTATTATGTTTATGATTGCTGCATCAAACGCCATTGGCTCAATGGTTATAGCAATATTTGCCAGTAAAAGACTCATTTCAAACTATGGAGTAGAAATAATTAGTTAATGATAACTTTCAAAAGATAGCATTCTTAAAATTTCTTACTAAGAAAATCAAATTATCCTATCACATTTCAGTCCCAATCAGGTCTAACATAGCAACTTTTGCTATTTGTCCTTTTGTTATCTTAGTAATTCCTTCATCTAAAATTATAACAGAGTTTGAAAAGGCTATTCTTTTTAGCCTACTTTCTTCAAAGACAGGCTCACACCAGAAAGCATTTCCTTTAAAAAAGGTGCGTGATAAAATAAATTGTGTCCAATCGCTTCTACCCTTTACTGTGGATGTTAAAGTAGCTGAAATCACTGGTGGAAAATCACTTTTAAAACCTGATAAACGAAGTATAGCAGGAAGGGCAATAAATATGAAAGCAACATAATTAGATGGAGGTCCACCAGGCAAGTTAAATACAAGCTTGTTATTTGCAACTCCCATGCAAACTCCCTTACCAGGACCTATTTTGGCCCTCCTAAATAAAAATTCAACCCCTGCTTGCTCCATCACAGAGATAACAAGATCTCTTTCTCCATCTAGTACCCCACCACTTGTAATTACTACATCGAATTCTAAAAGTCCTTTGTGAACAAGTTGTAAGAGCTCATTTTTATCATCGCCACATAACATAAGCTTAGACCTGATACCAAACTCCTCAAGCCAAGCAGCAATTGTTGCCCTATTACTTGGAAATATTTTTCCAGAAACGCTTCCGTTTTCTTTATCTGAAAGTTCGCTACCGGTAGCAATAATCGCCACTTTTGGAAGTTTATATACATTGATCTTTGATACATTGGCTCCTGTTATTAGGCCTAAAAGTGCTGGGGTTAAAAAGGTATCTTTTTGACAAATAATTTCTTTAAAGCTTACATCGACCCCCTTTTTTAAAATATTTCTTCCAGGAGTTGTATCAGCAAGACAAATCACTTTGTTATTTCCTTTTTCCTTAGTAAGTTCTTGAGGCAAAACTGCATCTGCTCCCTTTGGTATAACAGCACCAGTCATTATTTTTATTGCCTTACCAAATGGAAGAACTTTTCTTTTTTGTTCACCAGCAAAACATGAGGCAATTACGTCCAACTCCACAGGATTATTTTCACTTGCATCTTTTATACATGAGGCATAAATAGCATATCCATCTTTTAAAGATGAATCATAAGGAGGAGCATCAGCCATCGAAATAACATCTTTTGCAACAACCCTTTTAAGGGCCTTAGAAGGCAAAATTTCTTCTGTTCCTAGAGGTGAAATTTTATTGATAAAGCTTTTTGCCTTCAAATAAGAAATCATATATCAGCAGACCAAACAGTCCCCATAGGGGTATCCTTCAAGATTATACCCTTTTTTGAAAGATCATCTCTTATAGAGTCAGCCGTTTCCCAATCTTTTCTCTTTCTTGCCTCATTTCTTTTTTCAATAAGCCCTTCTAACTCTTCTAGGGTAAGACCTGACTTAGAAAGGGCAGACATATTTTTGGCCTTAATGTATTCTGAAGGTTCTGTAGCTAAAACGCCAAATATTTTTGCAACATCCTTTATTTTAGCACTGGAATCTTTAAGCAAGTCTTTATAATGAATAGAAGGTCTTTTTTTAGCCAACTCTATAATCTTGTTTAACCCTCTTACAGCATCAAAAAGATGACCAAGTGCAAGGGCAGTATTAAAATCATCATCCATTGCCTCTCTCACTTTTTGAGCAAGGTTATCTATTTTAGCCTTTGCCTCTAGTGCATCTTCAGAAATTTGACGCTTTTTCTTTATGTTTAAATTACATATTTCTTGTGCTTCAAAAAGAGACTTATAGCATCTGTCAAGGGCAGAAGTTGATTCTTCTAACGCCTCTTTTGAGTAATCAAGCGGACTTCTATAGTGCTTTGAAAGGAGAAAAAGCCTCAAGGCTTCTGGATGAAATTTTAACAATATATCTTTTATGGTTATAAAATTTCCAAGGGATTTTGACATTTTTTCTCCCTTAATGGTGACAAATCCATTGTGTACCCAGTAATTTACAAAAGGTTCACCTGTTGCTGCCTCTGACTGCGCAATTTCATTCTCATGATGTGGAAATGCAAGATCAAGTCCACCACCATGAATATCTAAAGTATTACCCAAATATTTCATGCTCATGGCAGAACATTCTATATGCCAACCTGGCCTACCCTTTCCCCAAGGACTATCCCAACTAGGTTCACCAGGCTTTGCAGATTTCCAAAGAGCAAAATCTAAAGGATCTTTTTTATTTTCACCAGGAAGTATCCTCGCTCCAACCATAAGTTCTTCAAGACGCCTCTTTGAAAGCTTTCCATATTCAGAAAACTTGCGAACAGAAAAATATACATCTCCATCAGAAACATAAGCATAACCACGTTCAATAAGCTTTTCGATAAGGAGAATTATATCAGCTATATGTTCTGTTGCTTTTGGCTCTATATCCGCCCTTAAAACACCAAGGGCATCCATGTCTTCATAAAAGTGGCCAATCTCTCTCTCTGAAAGCTCCTTGCAACTTATCCCCTCTTCATTCGCTCTATTAATAATTTTATCATCAATATCTGTAAAATTTCTTACAAAAGTTACATCATATCCTCTTTTTCTTAGATATCTAACAATTACGTCAAATACCACTGCACTTCTTGCATGACCAATATGGCATCTATCATAAGCTGTAATGCCACACACATACATTCTTACCTTTCCTGGTTCTATTGGTTGAAACTCCTCTTTTTTTCTAGATAACGTATTAAAGATCTTAAGTGCCATAGTTCACCCTATATTCTGAATTGTTATTTACATAATGAGCCTTAAAAGCTTAACATCTTATCCTCCTTTTACAAGAATATTACCTTCATAACTACTTAGTTAACTTAATTAAAAATAACAGCATGGTTTATTTTTTTCTTGACAAATCCAAGAATACTACCATATATTTGGCATCAGCTTATTTAAATAACAAAATATTGTATAAATGGAGGGCTGTTATGGAGCTTGAACTGCCTCGCACCTCATTACCTCTTTCCCATAATGCTTTAATTGTACTTGCCAAGAGATACCTCAAGAAAGATGAACTCGGACAAGTTGTTGAAACACCAGAAGACATGTTTCAAAGAGTTGCAAAAGCGATAGCAGAACCAGATAAAAAATATGATCCAAATGCAAATATAGAGGCAACTGCCAAAAGTTTTTACAAGCTCATGACTAGCTTTAAGTTTATGCCCAACAGCCCTACCTTAATGAATGCGGGACGAATACTTGGACAGTTGTCAGCATGTTTTGTACTTCCAATTGACGACTCTATTGAAAGTATTTTTGAAGCAGTAAAGCATACGGCAATGATACACAAAAGTGGTGGAGGTACGGGGTTTTCATTTTCACGGATAAGACCTGAAGGAGACATAGTCAAAACTACACATGGAGTAGCAAGTGGGCCTATCTCTTTTATGACTATATTTGACGTTGCAACAGAGACAATTAAACAGGGCGGGACAAGGCGTGGTGCTAATATGGGAATATTGCGAATTGATCACCCTGACATTGAAAAATTTATTACATGTAAAAAAGACATGGAAAAACTTAACAATTTTAACATCTCTGTTGCACTTACTGAAAAGTTTATGGAGTCAGTAAAAAATTGTGAAAGTTTCCCACTTATAAATCCGAGAAATGGTAAAGAAGTTAGAAGACTTCCTGCAGAACAAATTTTTAATGAGATAGTCCAATCTGCTTGGGAAAGTGGAGAACCTGGAATAATATTTCTTGATAGGATTAACAAATCTAATCCAACCCCCCATCTTGGAGAAATAGAAAGTACGAATCCATGCGGAGAGCAACCCCTTTTGCCATACGAGTCATGCAATCTTGGCTCAATAAACCTTGGCAAATTTGTCAAAGAAGATGGTTCCATCGACTTTGAAGATCTAAAAACTGTAGTATGGGAAGCTGTACATTTTCTTGACAATGTAATTGATGCAAACAAATTTCCCTTAAAAGAGATAGAGGAAATGACAAAACGCACCAGAAAAATTGGTCTAGGGGTTATGGGTTTTGCAGATATGTTAATTGCCATGAACATCCCCTATAATTCTAAAGAAGCCGTTCAGGTAGCCCGAAAGGTAATGTCATTTATAAACGATGAGTCAAAAAAGGCTTCAATTGAACTTGCAAAGCTACGTGGAAACTTTCCTGAGTACAAAGGAAGCATCTATGATAATGAAGCAACGCCTTATATGAGAAACGCTACTACTACTACAATAGCTCCAACTGGAACCATTAGTATCATTGCTGGTGCCTCAAGCGGAATAGAACCACTTTTTGCAGTAAGTTATATAAGACGTGTACTTGATGGAAACGAACTTGTTGAAGCACATCCTGTGTTTGTAAAAATTATGAAAGAAAAAGGTCTTTACTCTACCGAACTTATGGAAAAAATAGCAGAAAGCGGTTCTATTCAAGAGTTCAACGAAATCCCAGATGATATAAAACGCATCTTTGTCACGTCTTCTGATGTAACTCCAGAAGATCATATTGCCATTCAGGCAGCCTTTCAAGAATATACTGACAATGCCGTTTCAAAAACAATCAACTTTCCAAATGAGGCAACAGTTGAAGATATTAAAAAGGCTTACATGCTCGCTTGGGAAAAGGGTCTCAAAGGACTAACAATTTATAGATATGGCAGCAGACCAGTACAAGTGTTAAATCTCAAAAAGAGCGAAAAGAAAAAAGAGCAGACCGAGTCTCTAGAAACATCAAATGGCAAAATTGCTCCACGTCCACGGCCAAGACGTACGCATGGAATTACAGAAAGAGTAAGAACCGGATGTGGCAATTTATATGTAACTATAAACTGGGATGATAGAGATTTTTGTGAAGTATTTGCCCAAATGGGTAAAGCAGGAGGTTGTGCTGCCTGCCAGATAGAAGCAGAAACTCGTCTAATATCCCTTGCACTCAGATCAGGAGTAACTCCAAAGGCTATTATAAAACAGCTTTCTGGAATACGTTGCCCTTCCCCTGCCTGGGATGAAGGTAAGCAGATTCTATCTTGCCCAGATGGTGTCGCTAAGGTGCTTGCAGAAGCAGCAAAAGTAGATTTACAGGATATCTCTGATAGAGAACCTTCAGTTATGACCTGCCCTGATTGTGGTGCAGTGCTGGAACATGAAGAAGGATGTATGCTTTGTAGATCATGTGGTTTTTCAAAATGTAGTTAAAAATTGTCTCTTATTTATAATGCTTACTAATTTTTAAACTGCGTTGCAATAGACAGAATTAATTCTACTTCACCTTGAGTTAAATTAGTATGTCTTGATATATCTTGTATATCTAAACCTTTTTTATAAAGTTGTATGACTTTCGTTTTATTGTCAATTATGCTGTTATTATTTTGCTGTTTTGGAGATAAATATTGCTTAATTTCTTTAGAAAGTTGTAATTTCTTATCAAGAATCTTTTGTAATTCATCAGTTAATATTTTTGTCTCTTGAATAGTCTTAATTAAAAGATCTATTTTTTGTGGAGATATTACATTAATTTTTCTGTATAAATAATAAAAGGCAAATAAAAGCAAAATATCTACTACTAATGATAAGAGGCAGATCAATTCAAAAGTATTCATTGAAACTATATCCTAATATCTATCCTCTTATTAATATCATCTAAGTCAAAATTATCTTTTTCTCTGTTTTTTGATGGCCTTTTAGCAGGAAGTGAATCTTTAGTTTGAGAGCTTATACTTACTTTATCTATAAATCTTTTTTTCTTTTTTCCCCTATGCTCTTCTTTTTCTTCTCTTTCTTTTGGCTGTTTTCGTCTGCGTCTCTCTTCTCGAACATTTGAAGGATGAGGCCTGATAGGCTGTGTTTGCATTAAAGGATATATGTCATGGACAAAATCATCTGCCATAATATCTCATCTTAAGATATATCCCATAAGTCTTACATCTTCAATTTTAATTGGTGAAAGTTCCTTATTTAATTTAATAATAAGTGGCCTTTTATATTTTTGTAAAACGTTACCTTTTATACCATTTGAAATATCCAACCCTTTTAATTCTTGATAAATTATATCTCTAACCCAAGCTTGACGCCTTAAAAGTGCTTGTTTTGTAATAGCATCTGGCACGACAATTTCTACTTGTAGCTTAAAAAATACCAATTCACCTCCACTTCGTCCAGGTATGATGAATGGTGCAAGATCCACTGACTGAAAATCAGAAATCTGCTTTTTAAAAGAACCTTTCTCAACTCCTATCGTTGGCTGCGTAATCTCTTTCTTAAGAGGGTCTGACTGAAATATATTCTCACCATTTTTACCTAAACTTGCATTTTTCCATAAATTAAAAATTGTAAAAATAGCAAGAATACATAAAATAGTGGAGAAAAAAGTGACAATCCAAGGGAAAATAGCCAAGACCTTTTGAAAAAAGCCCTTTTGGACATCATCTGCTTTTATTTCTTTATCTTGTGGAATGTCTCTTATTTCTTCATTGATATCTAGTTCGCCTTTGCTAACATCTTCCTCAAGTTTCTGACTAGCTTTCTCTTTGCTAGATTCTTCATGTTTCTCTAAATCTTCCTCAATTAAACTCTTTTTATCTTCTTGCACTTTTGACTCATCTTGAGTCGGTTTTGTCGCCTTTTCTTCATCTTTCTTTAATTCACTTAACAATTCATCTTCAAAAAGAGAAATTTCTTCAACTTCTTCATCTTCCCAAAGCTCATCTTCCTCTAAATCGATTCCAATTTGATCTTTACTTTCCTGATTAGTTGAAGCATTTTGACTTTGTTCATGTAATTGTTCTAGCGATATATTATCCTCTTCTAGCTTATTATTTTCTTTATATTCATCTGTATCGTCATTTATATCTATATTAAGAGGAATCTCATCTAAAATTTCTTTATTTTCATTTTCATCACTTATAGATTCATTTAAACCAGAGGTGCTTTGATCAGTTTCTTTTTTAAATTCTTCATCTTTTGCATTTTGAGGTAAAAGATCTTCCATTTGGCGACTTATATCTTTAATAGTCTCTGTTAAAGACTCATCTCTTTCAATTGCTAGATAAGCCATTTCAATTTATTAATTACGAAAATATCTTTTCAATCTTTTCACTTAATGTCTCTGGTGTAAATGGTTTTACAATATAGTTACTTACTTTTGCCTTTACTGCCTCAATTATATTTTCCTTTTGCGCCTCTGCAGTTACCATTAAGAAAGGAATATCTTTTAGTCTTTCATCTGCCCTAACCTTTTTAAGCAATTCTATCCCTGGCATTTTAGGCATATTCCAGTCTGAAACGATAAAATCTACCTTTTCTTTTTGGAGGATTTCCCAGGCAACTGAACCATCATCTGCCTCTATAAAATTTTTAAAGCCAAGCTGCGTTAAGATATTCTTTATGATTCTGCGCATAGTAGCAAAATCATCTACAATCAAGATTTTTATATCATGATTTATTGCCATTTAATATACTCCTCCTAGGTATTACTTAGTGGTTTTAGTACCTCATCGAA
>CAYMRT010000125.1:0-1920 GCA_964392885.1 uncultured Desulfobacterales bacterium
CGCATATTCAAAATTAGGTGATTATGTATTTATAGCACCTATGGTTACAACAACAAACGATAATTATATGGCAAGAGGCAAGGAGAGGTTCAAATATTTTAAAGGGGTAACCGTTGAAAAGGGCGGAAGGATTGGTGCAAATGCTACAATTCTCCCAGGAAAAACAATAATGGAGGAAGGAGTTGTTGCTGCTGGGTCAGTTGTCACAAAAGATGTTCCTCCTCGTAAGATTGTTCTTGGCTCTCCTGCAAGGCCATTTAAAGATGTTCCGGAAGAGCAACTGCTCAAAAATCAGAATGAGGTGGGGAAGTGAAAATTCCTCAACTGGATCTTGTTGTGCAATATAGAAATATAAAGGAAGAAATTGATAAGGCAGTGATTTCCGTTCTTGAAGGAGGTCACTTCATACTTGGTGAAAATGTCAGGAAGTTAGAGCAGGATATCGCAAAATTTGTTGGCGTGAAGTATGCAATAGGTGTTGCTTCTGGAACTGATGCACTGCTTATCTCACTTATGGCAATAGGTATTAAACCTGGCGATGAAGTAATTACCACACCTTTTACATTTTTTGCAACAGCAGGAAGCATTGCACGGCTCTGTGCAAAGCCCGTTTTTGTTGACATTGATCCAAAAACTTATAATATAGATCCAAACAAACTGGAAGATTTTCTGTCTAAAAATTACAGGAAAACAATTAAGGCAATTATTCCGGTTCATTTGTATGGACAGCCTGTTGATATGGATCCTATATTAGAAATTGCTAAAAAGTATGATTTAAGAGTAATAGAAGATGCGGCGCAATCTCTTGGTGCTACATATAAGGGCAGGCAAACAGGTTCTATGGGTGATACTGGCTGTTTTAGTTTTTTCCCCACAAAAAATCTAGGTGCGTATGGTGACGGTGGAATGGTAGTTACGAGCGATGATACTCTTGCCGAAAGGATAAGAATTTTAAGAGTTCATGGATCAAAACCTAAATACTATCATTCAATTGTTGGGTTAAACAGCCGACTCGATGAAATCCAGGCAGCGGTGCTTAATGTAAAGTTTAAATATTTGTCTAAATGGATTGAGCAGAAAAGAGAAAAAGCAATCTTTTATAATAAATTGTTCAATGATGAACTTGGCGATAAGGTAGTTACTCCATTTGAGGCACCTTACAGTTATCACACATATCACCAGTACACAATACGTGTGGAAAAGAGAGATGAGTTGCGAAAATACTTAACAGAACAAGGAATTGGCACAGGTGTATATTATCCTTTACCTTTGCATTTACAAAAATGTTTTGCAAACCTTGGCTATAAAGAAGGCGATTTTCCGGAATCAGAAAAGGCAAGCAAAGAGGTACTAAGCCTGCCAATGTATCCAGAAATGCACTATAACAATATCGAAAGTGTTTTAACAAAGATAAAAAGATTTTTCAACAAAATTTAACGTAAAAGATGAGAACGGAATTATATTATAAAGATGATAAATTGTCGAGAGTGAAGTTTAAGGTTAACAAATTAAACTTAAATGCGTTGTTATGGTTATTTGTATATAAATTAATCCTTGATTTATCTTATGTCTTTGTAGTGTCTAAATTTTGGAACTATACTGGGTTTTCTCTGTCGGTTGATCCTATTAAATTCATTGAGTCTTATCTTTTATTAATTCCAGTAACTTTTTTTATTCCTGTTGATTCCGAAAGAGTCTCGACATCTATTTTGTGGTTGTTTGTAGTGATTTCTTATGTGCCAACGCTTACTTTATATCCTTTTATAGGCATGACAAGGACTTTTGTGTATTGCGTGTCAATATTTTGGAACAGTGTCGGCTTTCTTGTAAAGAATACTAGGCAAATTTATGTAAAAAGACTTAATAAAAAAAGCTCATTATTAATGTTGTATATAATATTAAGTGTTCTTATACTTTTAT
>CAYMRT010000126.1:0-20068 GCA_964392885.1 uncultured Desulfobacterales bacterium
TTCGACCTTTGATCACGAAGAAATAACTCCACTTGTAAGGATAAATGACTTTTATATACTTGAGCTATATCATGGTCCTACTTTGGCATTTAAAGATGTAGCCCTTCAGTTTTTAGGAAATCTTTTCTCCTATTTGTTAAAAAAAGAAAATTCATATATGAATATTTTGGGTGCCACCTCTGGCGATACAGGGAGCGCTGCTATTTATGGGGTTAAGGGAAAAGAAAATATTAATATTTTTATCCTTCATCCACATGGAAGAGTCAGCAGGATGCAGGCCCTCCAGATGACCACAGTTCCTGATAGAAATTGTTTTAATCTTGCCATTGAAGGAACCTTTGATGACTGTCAATCAATAGTAAAGGCCATTTTTAATGATTTAGAATTTAAGGAAAAATACAGACTTGGTGCAATAAATTCTATAAATTGGGCAAGGGTATTGGCTCAAGTTGTCTATTATGTATATGCGACATTAAAACTCTTAAAAAATGGAAATACACAAGTAATTTTTTCTGTTCCTACAGGAAATTTTGGTGACATTTTTGCTGGATATGTGGCAAAAAGGCTTATGCCCTCACATATAAACAGACTGATCTTGGCTACAAATGAGAATAATATCCTAACGAGGTTTGTAAATGAAGGAATTTATCAAAGAGGAACTGTTGTGCAAACCATAAGCCCTTCAATGGATATACAAATTGCAAGCAATTTTGAGAGATATTTATATTATCTTTACAATAGAAACACAGAACGTCTAAGAGGGGCTATGGAGGTCTTTGAGCAAACAGGGGTTATTAGATTTAGTGAAGAAGAGATGAAAAGGGCAAGGCAAGATTTTTCATCTTATTCTATAAATCAGAAGGAGACAAAAAGAACTATAAAAAAGATATTTGATTTAAGCAATTATATAACAGATCCGCATACTGCAGTAGGAATCGGAGCTGCCTACAGATTTATGAAAGAAGAGGGAGAGAATTTTCCAATAATCTGTCTTGCTACAGCCCATCCGTGCAAATTTCCTGAAGCCGTGAAAGAAGCTATTGGCAAGCCGCCTGTAATTCCTCAAAAAATGAAAGAACTCGAAAGGCTTCCCCAGCGTTTTGAGGTTCTTCCAGCATCAGTTGAAAGGGTAAAAGAGTATATAGAAAGACATGGATTATAGAAAATGTTAGCAAATTAACATTAACAAGACCTCAGAAAATTTTAAATTACAAACACTTTTTAAAGTGCAGCTTTGGCAAATTTGACAAATCTAATATCGTATTTCAGCTAAAGATTAAATATTGGCTTTAGTTCTTTGTTTTTTGCTAATTTTTGTCTCCTTAGATCCTTTTTATGGATTTTTAAATTTTTAATCTTTTTTATTAAGATCATGGAAAAAAGAATTGATCCATTTCCAGACATTATTATAAATTTCGTCAACTTCTGAATCAGACAGGCCTGCTCCAAGGCCTACAACTCTTGCATAGTCTTTACTCATAAAATCGCTTGGAGAGTGACCATCTGAGTTTATTACAAGTCTTGCCCCTACTTTTTGGGCAGTTTTTACTACGTGTCCGTTTGTAAGGCTATGACCTTTTCTTCCGGAAACTTCCAAATACACTCCCATTTTTTTTGCAAGGAGTGCATCTTCTTCACTAATCAGACCAGGATGGGCCAATATATCAACTTTAGCTTCTATAGCGGCTCTATTTGTACCTGGAATGACAGGCTCAACTACAGTTTCGCCATGACATACAACCACTTGGGCCCCTAAACTTCTTGCCTTTTCAACAAGTACTCCAATTCGCCTTGGATGAACATGGGTAAGTTCTATGCCTGTCAGGAGCTTTGTCTTTGAATGCTTGTTTAGTTCTGGGATAAGTTTCTTAATATGAGTTATGATAAATTCCATATTTGATTCATCTGCATGGTCAGTAATGCAAATCGCATCATAACCCATGACTTCGACCCTTCTGACAAGTTCAGAAGGAAGAAGCTCTCCATCACTAAAAATACTATGGCAATGTAGATCAAACATCTGCATATTTACATCTTATACTTAAAAGCACTTGGGTCTAAGTCTTCCAAAATTTTGCTCCACTTGTCTTTATCTTTTTCTTTGCTTTCTCCTGTCATTACAGTTGGCTCTGTTTCAACTTTGGTTGCTCCTTTAAGCACCTCTTCGTTGACAAATATGTCTGCCTCTGCCCTTAAAGCCAAAGCAATTGCATCACTTGGCCTAGAATCTACTCTTACAAGCTTGTCACCAAGATCAAGAGTTATTTCAGCGTAATAAGTGTTATCTTTAAGCTCTGTTACATCAACTCTAACAAGTCTTATTCCAGCAGCTTTTAGCAGATTTACAGCTAAATCGTGAGTCATTGGTCTGGCAAACTCAAGTTTTTCCATCTCAGTTGCAATGGCTGTGGCCTCAAGTAGCCCTATCCAAATCGGAAGTGTTCTGTCTCCATTTTCTTCTTTTAAAATTAAGATTGGAGAATTGGACTGTGGGTCCAATGTAATTGCATGAATTGTCATTTTTATAGCTTTCATATTTATAACCTCTTTTAATGAACAATAATTCCATTTAGCGAGTGATGGCATGCCCTTTCAATGTAAACATTTAATAGCCTTCCTACAAGCTCTTCATTGCCTGTTAAGTTTACAATATGATTTCCTCTAGTTCTTCCCACAAGCTTTTTACCTTGATGACTTTCTATAAGAACCTTTACTGTTTTTGTTTCCATTTTTTTATATTGTTCAAGGCCAATCTGATTTTGTAGTTCAAGTAAAGTAGTAAGCCTTTCTGATTTTATTTCTTCAGGGATCTTATTTTTAAAGGCTTCTGCAGCAGTCCCAGGACGTTCAGAATATTTGAAAGCAAAGGCTTGGTCAAATCTTACGGTTTTTAGAAGATCTAAAGTCCTCAAAAAGTCATCATGGCTCTCTCCAGGAAAGCCTACAATAATGTCCGTTGTAATAGTTATTTCAGGGCATATTTTCCTTAGCCTGTTGACCTTTTCAAGATAGTGTTCGATTTTGTAATGGCGATTCATTGCCTTTAAGATTTTGTCTGAGCCTGATTGAACTGGCAAGTGAAGATGTTCGCAAAGGCTTTTAAGCTCTACAAAGCAGTCTATTAATTCATCAGATAAATCTTTTGGATGGCTAGTGGTAAAGCGAAGCCTTATATCTTTTCCAAAGTTTTTGTCAATGAGAGTCAAAAGCTTCGGAAAGCTAATGTCTTTATGAGGTCCTTTTTTACCATAAGAATTAACATTTTGGCCAAGAAGAGTTATATCTTTAACTCCTTGTTTTATAAGCGATTCTATTTCATTAAGAATATCATTAGATGGCCTGCTTGTTTCGCGTCCTCGAACATAAGGAACGATACAATAAGTACAGAAATTGTCACACCCTTGCATAATGGTTACAAACCCCCTTACTTGGCCACTTTTGGGAAGTGGCGCATTTACAAAGGGGATTTTAAAGTCAGAAGCAAGAGCTGTTTCAGATACATGCTTAATACCATTTTCTAATGCCTTTAAGAGTTCAGGTAGCTTATAGAGGCCTTGAGGGCCTATTACCAAGTCAACATGAGGCATTTTTTCAAATAGTTTGTTTCCAAGTTGTTGTGCAACACAACCTGCTACACCAATTTTTAGATTAGGCTTCTTCTTTTTTAAGGCCTTAAGCCTTCCAAGTAAGCTATAAAGTTTATGTTCTGCCTTTTGTCTGATGGAACATGTATTTATAAGGATAAGGTCAGCCTCTTCAATAAACGCAGTGGGCTGATACTCATCTTTTAATAACTGGGCCATAGTCTGAGAATCATATTCGTTCATCTGACAACCAAAGGTTATGATATGACATTTTTTAGGCCCTAATCCAAGGGTTATATTATCAGATGCCGTTACTAAACTTTTCATGCTAATATGCTTCCAATCTTTTTAAGATTTTCTTTTTATCAAATTGATATAATGTACTTTTGTAGCCTTTTTTATCCTTGGCAACTACACAAATAATTACATAATCGTCTAATAACGATATGCCAGAAATTATACCTTTTAGGTTAAAATCAATTCTTGTCAGGTCAAGACTTCCTTTAGGCAAAAAGGAAAACAAGGCTCCTTGCTCAGTACCATTTTCTTTAATAGTTCCGTTAATTATAAGATATCCATTCAAATATATTATGCTAGTGTTTTTAGGACCGCAATTATTTGAAGTTGCTATTGGTTGGATGGATGTCCAAAGGTGGGTACCTTCGGCATAATATTTTAAAAAGCCATCAAAACTTAAGTAATAAATACCACAAGTATTATTTTTTAAGATAAAAGGCTGTACACATTGTATGCTAAAGTCGCTTGGATAGTGGACAGGCTCGTCATAAATTATTCCGTAATCTGTCGGCGTGATTTTATAAGTTGTCTCACCTCTTAGTCTTTCTCTCTCAAAGGATTGGCCAAGGAGTGTCAATTGATTGCTATTACAATTTGTTTTTACAAAGTTTAGCCATAAATTTATCTCATCTTGGATTAGGATCAGATTATTATTTTGAAATTTAAAGAGCTTTGAGCTTAGTCCTGCACTGTCAATCAAGGAATTTAGTATTAAAAAGCCACTTTCAGGATTTATGGAAAAGCTACAATATTTTTCAAATTCTGAAAGAGGATATGTAACTAACTGCCCTTTCTTTTTAAAAGGAGCTATTAAAAATTTATCACTTAAAAGGTATATGATCTCCTTTTTACCATCGTTATCAAGGTCTGCGATGTCCATTTGAATAACTTTATCTTTTAATGATCCAATAATTTTCGCCTCTAAAAAGTTAAATATAGGCTTGCTCTTGTGTTGAGATAACCTTTCGGTTTCAACTTGCTCATAGTGATTATCTTGAATTGTTTTCGATCCTGTAATCACATAATTATATACTTTGATAGGTTTTAGGCCTGGGCCGAAAACTGTTAATTTATTATCTTTTAGTTGAAAGATTAGGTCCAAACCAAACGCATCCATTGAACGTTTTGATACAATTGGAGAAGGTCCTAAGGATGGTTCGAACCACCTTATATGAGGAATGAGTCTCTTTAGTGGCAATCCTGGAAGGGTTGGTGATATGAGTTTGTTGTCTTTAAACAAAGATGCTTTAACGTAACTGAACCTTAATGCCTCTACAGGAGATGTCAGAATTTTATTGTAAGCTTGGCAGATGCTTTTTTTATTAAGCACTTGTATAACTTGGCACTTTGAAACCACTCTTTGTTTGTAGCCAATTATTTTTTTCGTCCTTTTTTGAAAGACCGGTTCATCTTTATTAATAAGACTAAAAATATCTCCCGGGTTTATACCTGCGTTTTCCCCAACATTTAAAATGAACTTGTTACTATCTTTTGAGACAACCTTTGCTACAACCTGACGAAAATCGCGTGATATATCCTCATCCAATGATGCAATGCTCCAAACTGGCCCAAAAAATAATTGTATAAAGGTGAATAAGAGAAAAAAAGTGTTATTCTGCTTAAGAATTCTCAACTAATGGTCCTCCGGATTAACCTTACTTGGGATTATGCCAAGTTATTTTGAGTGAGTCAAAGGTATAAAATAAAAAAAGCCCCTTAAGACCATGTCTCAGGGGCTTTTTTGAGCCAGATAAGTAACTTGATTAGACGCAACCAGTTGGCTTTGGCAGACCAGCCATCTTACATGCTCCCTTACCTGGTCCTGATGGAAAAAGCTCATAAATCCTTTTAAGTGGATAGCCAGTTGTTTTAGACAGGATCCTGACCATTGGAGCAATACCATTTTTCTTAAAGTAGTCTTGGAGAACCTCGATAACCTTTTTGTGATCCTCTGTTAGCTCAGTGATACCTTCCTGCTCCATAACATATTCAACCCAGTTCTCGTCCCATTCTTCCATTCCTTTGACCAAGAACCCGTCTTCGTCAACTTCATAAGTTTTGCCTTTGTACTCTACAGTTGCCATATTGCCCTCCTTTTGGATTATTATCTTATGTCCATAATGGCATCTAGACGATGGTTAATTACTATAATGATAACTCTTTGTCAAGGCTAGTTAAAAAATTTTCAAATTTTCGCCTCAGTAAAAAACTCAATATTTATACTATGTTACATTATAAAATATTCGTAGCATAATAGGTTTTTTGAATGGTCATTCATTTTTTACTGTTTTAAGATTTCTGGGAAGAAGAATTATTAGGTCAGAAGGTTGTTTTAATCTGCCAGCAAGATCAAGTGCAGTTATGCCGGAACCTGTATATAAATCTGCTCTAAAGGGACCTTTGATTGCACTTCCTGAGTCATGATTAAATACCAATAATGTATTTGTAGTAAGATTTTTTTTAAGCCAAGGCAAGTTTAAGGTTAACTTTGGTAATTTAGTTTTAACAATTAGTGGAATTCCAGGAGGATATACACTTTGGTCAAACGCTGCCGAGATGCCTTCAATAATCTTTTCATTAAAACAACCTATTGGGCCGTCTTTTTCCCATTTAAAAAATATATATCGTTCGTTTTGGTATAGAATTTCTTTAAAAAGTTGAGGCTCTTTTTGAGCCCATTTTTTTATTCCTTGCCAGCTCAACTGCTCTTTTCTCAGAATGCCTCTTTTAAGTAACTCTTTTCCAATGCTAAAATAGGGCCTTCCATTGCTGGCTGCATAATGGATAAAATATTTTTTGCCATTGATGTTTATTATGCCAGAGCCTTGGATCTGAAGCTCCAAAAGATCTACTGGATCTTTTAACCAACAAAGGGCATCAAATTCTTTTATCTTCTCTTCAATTTCCTTCCTGGTAAAATATGGAAATAGTCTTTGATCTTTTACTCTGCCCCAGAGGATAAGTGAGGGTAAAGTTTTGTTAAAGTCTCTTAGCCTTATTTTAATTAGATCTTTTGGTGGTTTTAATACAGGAACCTTAAATATGTTGTCTTTTTGTAGGCTTCCTTCTAATTCCACCTGATAATATCCTGTAAGTAAAAGTTTTGGTTCGTTTACCCCCTTTTTGATCCTAAAAAAAAGAAAGTTTTTTCTAATTGCATTATTAAAAGAAAGTCCATTTTCAATATCTTTTTTTAATCCTTTAAGGGCGTTAATTATGGCTTTTGATGAGATAGGTCTTTCAAAAAAGATAATTTTTTCAAAAGGCTTCTTTTTTAAGATTTTTAGGCTTGTCTCTATCCCTTTTAGAACAAACTCTTTTTTTTGTAAAAGATTGATTTCTTCTTTAATGTAAGCTTTGGTTAGTTGAAGAGGTTCTTTTTTCTTTTTTTCTTCATGGTGCAATAAAAAAAATACCAAGAGAAAAACAATCAAAAGACAGCTTATTACCAATAAAGGCCAAAGTGTCTTGCTTTTCATTAAAGATCTTAAAGGCCAGTTGCAGCAACCTGTTTTTTTACAGCCTCAACAGATTTTGAAAGAGCCTCTTTTTCTTCGTCTGTTAAAGGAAATTCAATAATTTTTTCAACTCCATTTTTTCCTAGGATAACAGGTACTCCTAAAAATACCCCATTAATGCCAAATTCACCTTCAAGATATGCAGCACATGGAAGCACCCTTTTTTCATCAAGAAGTATCGATTGGGCCATTTCTATAGCACAAAGTCCAGGAGTGGTAAAAGCACTTCCTGTTTTTAGATAATTTACTATTTCTCCACCTCCAAATTTTGTCCGTTCGACAATTTTTTCAAGTTCTTCTTTTGATAGCAAATCTTCTACTGGTACTCCTGCTACACTTGCAAGCCTTGTAAGAGGTAGCATATGATCTCCATGAATGCCCATTACAAGTGCTGTTACATCTTTAGGAGCTACCCCAAGTGCCTCTGCAAGAAAGGTGCGATAACGTGCCGAATCGAGCACTCCTGCCATGCCAACAACTTGCTGTTTAGGAAAGCCAGAGATCTTGAAAACAGTATAAACCATGGCATCAATAGGATTTGTTACAACTACAATTACAGCATTTGGACTATAGGCAACAATGTTTTCAGTAACTTGTTTAACTATTTCTACATTTTTTGCCAAAAGATCATCACGGCTCATGCCTGGCTTTCTTGCAAGGCCTGCTGTTATAATTACTACATCTGAATCTTTTGTGTCTTTATAATCGCAAGTGCCAGTAATCTTGCCTGTAAATCCGCAAAGAGGAGCACTTTGACTTATATCAAGGGCCTTGCCTTGAGGAAGTCCATCAACAACGTCCACAAGCACTATTTCTTGAGCACAGTTCCTGCTAACTGCCCAATGTGCAGCAGAGGTACCAACTGCACCAGCCCCCACTATTGTTAGTTTACTGTTTGACATTTACTTGCTCCTTTCTTTCTTGTTAGTATCTTTTGTAATAATTTCTGTAATGATAATTATAATAATTGTTTTGATAGTAATTATTGTTTCTTTTGTTAGAATAGCCTTGCTCTTGTAAGTAGCGGTTATAATATCTCATTGCTTCGGGAATATACTGTCTAATCTTTTGTATCCTTGAAGTATCAGATGGATGAGTGCTTAAAAATTCTGGTGGCCTTGGCTTATTTTTTCCTGCTTTTGCCATTCTTTCCCAAAAGGCAATGGCTTGTCTTGGGTCATAACCTGCTATTGCCATAAAAATAAGTCCTAAATGATCTGCTTCATATTCTTGGATTCTGCTATAAGGAAGTAAAACACCAACGTTTGCTCCTAGGCCATACAGTTGAAAAAGCAGCCTTCTTGTTGCAGGATTAGTGCTTCCTGTAGCTATTGAAAGCACTTCACCTCCTAGTTGTAATAGCAACTGTTGGCTCATTCTTTCAGAGGCATGATTGGCAATTGCATGGGCTATCTCATGACCTAAGACCACTGCAAGGCCTGTTTCATTTTTAGCAACAGGTAGGATCCCTTTATAAACCACCACCTTTCCACCTGGCATACACCAGGCGTTTATTTTTTTGTCGCATACTAAATGAAATTCCCATTGAAATCCTCTAATTCTATCTGATTGGCCAGTTTCATACATAAAACGTTCAACCGCTCTGCTAATTCTTGTGCCAACCCTTTGGACCATTCTGCTTCCAGAGCTATTTGGAGGGCATTGTTTGTGCTTTTCCAAAAAGTCTCTATATGCCTTCTCGCTCATAGAAATAAGTTGATAGTCTGGAATGAGTGTAAGTTGATTTCTACCGGTTATTGGTACCTTTGCACAAGAAAAAAGAATGAGAAGCAAAAGAGAGAAAAACAAAAAATTTTTATATGATATGTGCCTAACTAAGCGCATCTTTTCCCTTTTTAGTAAAAATTTATCCTTTAAATTACAAAATAGCAGTGTATTTGTCCAATTTTTGATTTCTTAATTAAAGAACAAAGTCTCAAAAAAATAAAAGGTCTTTATTTATAGATAAGAAAGGAGCTTTTTTATACCTTTATCAAGCTTTTTAGAGTTGAGGGCGTTTTTAAAAGTCTCTAAATCTTCACAAGAGGTTATTTCACCTTTAAGCAAAAGCCTTCTATTTTCTAAACTTTCATCCCAAGCTACATCAAGAGGACTATCTATAAAATATTCTTTCTTAATTTTTTTCATCTTGTTGTTAAGATTAGTCCATTCTGGATATCTAAGTGCCTTCACTTTTTCTCTTAGCAAGTTTGTTCTCCTGCTTGGTTCAAGATCTTTATTAAAGATATCTTTTATTTCTGTTAATTTTAAAAACTGTTCAAATTCTATCTCATCTCTTCTAAGTATATCATTTATATTTTCCAAAAGTTCACGGCAAATTGATGCAGTTAGAGTGAGTTTTTCTTCTACATGAAATAGCCAGTTAAGAAGCTCTAGATTATAAGTTGTAAAGTGCAAGGTTTTTTTAAAAGAGACGCCTTTTTTATGGCAAAAAGAAAGTATATTTTGAGGAAGGTTTGATATTTTGATATATTTTTCAAGAAGCTGCTTATTTGAGCCAAGATCCAATTTAGGCATTATATTTTTTAAGATAAAATCAATATCAACCTCAGAATCTAATGCATGAGCTAAAAAAACAGCCTTAGATGCAGCACTTGTAAGATTATTCATGTTATTAAAAAGGAGATATAAGATTATTTGTTTATTTGTTATTTCATCAATAGTAATTGCTGGCACATTTTCCATTCCAAGTTTTTGGGCAATTTCTAGTCTCTTGTAGCCATCAAGCAGGCAGTAGTTATCATTTAATGAAATAAGTAAGATTGGATTTGCCAGTACGGCTATTTGTAGTGAAGGACCAAGATCTTTTATTGTCCATAACCCGATAGCTTTTAGCTTTAGGGAAAGATTGAACTTCTTATTGTCTGTGACTATTTGATTTATAGGTATTTCTTTAACAATGTTTGATAGTTTTGCCATGATATGTCCTGACTTTGTTCAATTGCAATAAAGAGCTCTTTGTAAATATGGGCAATTTTTCTTTTTGACCTTTTCAGAGCGCCATTATAGAGGATTGTAAGGCGTTTTTTAAGGCTATCTATCAATAGATTTTTAAAATAAGGCTCTTTTTCTTGTTCAAGTGCCTTTAAAAGTGCGACCACCCTAAATCTATCCATTGCCTCATAAGAGCGGGATAGTTGGTCGTTGTGTCCGCCATACTTTATTAGATCCTTTTGCTGATTAAATCCAACTGGTTTTTGCCTGGTTATTCTGAGCCAGAGTTCATAATCTTCGCAAACTGGAAATCTTATGTCAAAAAGACCAAATGATTTTAAAAGTTCTTTGGAAAATAAAACAGCAGAAGGACTAATGGCGCATAACTCAAGACTTTTTTTAAAGATATAGCCCTCTTGTTTTTGGTGGTGCTTGCATCTATTTACTCGAACATTATTTCTAATCCATATTTCATCACATTGTAATATTTCAAAAAGAGGGTTCTTTCTAATATAGTTGATTTGATTTTTTAGCTTATTTTTTTTCCACTCGTCATCAGAGTCAAGAAGTGCTATCCAATCGCCTTTTGCCTTTTTTATGCCAAGATTTCTACAAAAAGATACCCCCATATTTTTTTTAAGCCTTAAGATTCTTATTTTTTTTAAAAAATCTTCATCAAGTTGATCTTTAAGAGGGATTTTTGAAGCATCATCCACAACAATGATTTCTTCGGGTTTATATGTTTGATTCAAAACAGAAGCTATTGCTCTTTTAACCTTTAAAGGTCTGTCTTTTACAGGAATAATAACAGATATTTTAGGATCGAAAGATTTACAGTCTAAAAAAGAAAGGACATCTTTAAACGTCTGTCTGACGTGTGGAAGCATGTTTTTATACTGTGCTGGTGTTTTTGCATTGCAATAATCAGTGGAAATTTTCAGGGAAAAAAAGGGAATACCTTTTTCTTTAAAAATGTTATGCTGAAAGCCTGCTTCCATATCAACTAATGGGAACGGATAGTTTTTATCTTCTAAGAGAGGTTCCTTTACGCTAGTTAATCCTTCAAAGTTAAGCTCTAGATTATAAGGGATAGGAAAGGGGAGGTGAGTATATGGGCATTTTGTCGAATCTCCCTGTTCTATATTTGTTTCTTTAATAAAGAAGATGTTTGCAAGCTCAAATTTTTTCTGGCTACCTGTTATACCACAGGTTCCTAAGTTAACTACAGAAATGGGAGAGAATGTTTTTGCAATCAGTTTTGCTGCCTCAATTGCGTTTTTATATCCACAGCCAGTTATTAAAAAAAATATGCTTGACTTTTTAGGAGTTTGAGAGCCAGTTTTAATGCCTTTAACTGTTATAATGGGATAACCTTTAGTTAAGAGCCAATCATATGGAAGCTCTTTTATTGAAGCACAAGTAAATATTAGTTTAGTCATTAACCGAGGGCTGGGAATAGACCTTTAAGGCCTGCTGCCATAAATTCAACAGAAATTGCTGCAAGTATAAGTCCAAGGATCCTTACTGTAATATTAATTCCTGTTGTACCAAGGCGTGTACCAATTGGTACAGCCATTTTTAGGCATAACCATGCGATAAAACCAACTAATGCAATTATGGCAGCCAGCATTAGTTTTGAGAAAAATGTTGTACAATTATGTGCTGATAAAATCACGGTACTTATTGAGCCAGGTCCTGCAAGAATAGGGACTGCAAGAGGAACAACAGCAACTGACTCGAGCTCTTCAGCCTCTTCAGCTTCTTGAGGCGTATGCTTAGCATGGCTTACTTTCGCATGGAGCATAGAAATCGCAATTAATAATAGGAGTATTCCTCCACCCACCTGAAAAGACGAAATACTTATACCAAAAAAGTTAAGAATATACTGTCCTAAGTAAGCGGAAATTAATAGAACTATTACTGTTGATAACGCAGCGACTCGGGCAGTTTTATTCCTTTCTGGACTAGCTAAGTTAGAGGTCAAACCTAAAAAGATTGGAATTGCGCCTATTGGATTTACAACAGATAAAATAGCCGTAAAATTTTTAAGGGCTTCAGCTTCATTCATCGTTTAAACAAAATGTTTCCTTGATCTGATCTTAAGTGGACTAATTTGTCAAAAGCTTTTCAACTGCTTCTTTTAGCTTTTGCACATCAAATGGCTTGCCCATAATGAAATCGGCATTTTTTTCTTGGGCCAGTTCTTCGGCATGATATCCATAACCTGTAATGGCAATTACTGGGATATTAGGGTGATCTTTTTTTAATATGGAAATAATGCCAATACCACTTACATATGGCATTGCAATATCCGTAATAACAAGATCGTAATTTCTTTCTTTTATTTTATTTAGACCTTCCAGTCCATCAGCTGCTATATCAGTTTCATATCCAAGAAAAGAAAGATAGTCCTTTAACATGCTTCTTACTTCAGAGTCGTCTTCTACTACTAAAATTTTCCACTTTGATTCAAGCCTTTGTTCTGCCATTATCACGTATAATCTCCCCTGGTTATTTTTATTTTTTCAACCATGCCTAAAATGCCTATCTCTTCAAGAGTATTTTTTAAGGGGTCGTTTGCATCTAATTGACTTTTTATCTCTTTTAGCTCTTCAACATTACTGCTAAGTGCACTTGCAACAGAATCAAATGATGATTCTGACACATCAACTTCATTATATAACTTTGACAGGTGATTTAAAAGTTTTAAGACTTCTTCACCCTTGGAAATTGCCTGTTCCTGAACTGGAGTTAATCTAATTCTATCAAAAATATGAGAAGGTGGAGAGATTTTATCTGTTGGTTTGACGCTATCTGTATTAGATGAAGAGTTAGCCCTTAAAATTTCCAAAAAACTTTGTGCATTTTCAGAAGAGTTGGCCTTTTTTTGTGGTCCTTTTTGATCAAGGCCTTGGGAATTTTTTATTAAATTTGGATCATAAACCTTCATTTTTTACTCCTTATTTATTTTATCGTATATATTTTTTTAAATATATGTCAATAATTATCTGTACATTTTGCCTAATTTACTGGGAATTAAATTCCTAAGCACTTTCCATTTTTTTAGTCCGTGTTAAGCTCTTGCCCAAATTTTATAGTGTAATTATCATGCTAGACATGGAAACATTAAAAAATACTTCAATTAAACGTAAAAAAACCAAAACCATTTATGTAGGTGATGTCCCCATTGGAGGCAACAACCCGGTTGTCGTACAATCAATGTGCAATACTGATACCAGAGATATAAAAAGCACAGTGCGACAAATTAAAGAATTAGAAGAGGTAGGTTGTGAAATAATACGGGTTGCTGTTCCTGACATGGAGGCGGCAAATGCTATAAATGAAATAGTTAAAAAAATTTCTATTCCTTTAATTGCAGATATCCATTTTGACTGGCGTCTGGCTGTGGCTTCGATGGAATCTGGTGCAAAGGGCATAAGGATAAACCCTGGAAACATAGGGGGGCATTCTAAGCTTAAAAAGGTGGTTGACAAGGCTAAGGAGTATGGTGTGCCTATTAGAATAGGAGTAAATTCAGGCTCTCTTGAAAAAGATATAAGGGCTAAATATGGGCATCCAACTCCAGAAGCCCTTGTGGAGAGTGCATTGAGAAATATAGAACTGGTTACAGATATGGGCTTTTATGAGATAAAGATCTCTATAAAATCCTCAGATGTATTAACTACAGTTGATGCTTACAGATTGCTTTCAGAAAAGACAGACTTTCCACTTCATTTAGGTGTAACTGAGGCTGGAGGACTCATTGCCGGGACAGTAAAAAGTGCTGTTGCCCTTGGAACCCTTTTAATGGAAGGGATTGGAGATACAATGAGGGTGTCTTTGACTAGAGATCCTGTTGAAGAGATTCATGTTGCTTATGAAATTTTAAAGGCAGTGAAGCACAGGCAAAGAGGCCCTGAGATAATATCATGCCCAACTTGTGGCAGATGCGAGATCAATCTTTTTTCAATAGCAGAAGAGGTTGAGAAAAGGGCCAGAAAGATATCAAAGCCAATAAAACTTGCTGTTATGGGATGTATTGTCAATGGCCCTGGAGAGGCACGTGAAGCAGATCTTGGTCTTGCTGGGGGTAAAGGGGTCGGCATAATCTTTAAAGGAGAAAAGATTCTTAAAAAGGTCAAAGAGGATGAGTTGTTAGATGCCTTTTGGCATGAAGTTGAGACTATTATAAAGGACCGATAGCTATGCGATACTCTAAATATTTTCTTCCAACTCTTAAGGAAGTTCCTTCTGAAGCAGAAGTTATTTCTCATAAGCTAATGTTAAGGGCAGGCATGATAAGAAAGCTTGCCTCTGGTCTATATACTTATTTGCCGTATGGTCTTCGTGCTATAAGAAGGGTTGAAGAGATCGTGCGGCAAGAGATGAATGCAAGTGGTGCAATTGAATTGCTCATGCCTTTTGTTCAGCCTGCAGAACTATGGCAGGAAAGTGGCAGGTGGGAACATTATGGAAAAGAGCTTTTAAGAATAAAGGACAGACATGGTAGAGATTTTTGTCTAGGTCCTACCCATGAGGAAGTGATTACAGACTTAATCAGGAAGCATATAAGATCTTATAGAGATTTGCCTCTTAATCTTTATCAGATTCAGACCAAATTTAGGGATGAGATAAGACCAAGGTTTGGCCTTATGAGAGCCAGAGAGTTCATAATGAAAGATGCCTACAGCTTTTCAGCTACTGAAGAGTCTTTAGATGAAATTTATTGGAAGATGCATAAGGCCTATTCCAATATATTTGAAAGATGTGGTCTTGATTTTAGGGCTGTTGAGGCCGATACAGGAAGTATCGGAGGCCATGCTTCGCATGAATTTATGGTGCTTGCTGATACAGGTGAAGATGATATTGCTTGTTGCACCTCTTGTGATTTTGCCGCAAATACAGAGCTTGCTCCTGTAAAGTTGGAAGATGCTGTAGATCTTTTCCCTGAGGGTAAGGAAGAGTTAAAAAAGGTTCCAACCCCTGGTAAAAAAAGTGTTGATGAAGTAACAGAGTTCTTGAATAAGAAGGCAAAAGAGCTGATCAAGACCCTCATATTTCTCGCTGATAAAAAGCCAGTAGCTGCACTTGTACGTGGCGATCATGAATTAAATGAAGTTAAACTTAAAAATGTATTGGGAGCACAAGTTCTTGAAATGGCAGATGCAAATACTGTGGAAAAACTTACTGGTGCTCCGGTTGGTTTTGCAGGGCCAAAAGGTTTGCCATCTGACATAAAGGTTGTAGCGGATTTTTCAGTAGCTCATATGAAAGATTTTGTGGCAGGGGCCAATGAAAAAGATGCACATTTTGTTGGTCTTAATTGGAAAAGGGATATAGATCTGCCAAAACTCCATGATTTAAGGGTAATTACAGAGAAGGATCCATGTCCAAGGTGTGGCGGAAAGATAGAGATAAAAAGAGGTATAGAAGTTGGCCATATATTTAAGCTTGGCACAAAATATAGTGAGGCTATGGGGGCAACTTTTCTAGATTCAAGTGGAAAAGAACAGCCAATTATAATGGGATGTTATGGTATAGGTATTGGTAGAACAGTTGCTGCCGCTATAGAACAAAATCATGACGACAAAGGCATAATTTTTCCAAGGCCAATTGCCCCATTTGAAGTAATTATTTCAGTGATTAATATTAAAGATAAAGAAATATTAGATGCCTCTGAAGAGATTTATAGTGAGCTTGTTAAAAATGGCATCAGTTGTTTGCTTGATGATAGAAATGAACGGCCAGGGGTTAAGTTTAAGGATTCAGAACTTATTGGTATACCCTTGAGAATAACAATAGGGAAAAAGTTTAAAGAAGAAAATAAGGTGGAATTAACCATTAGAAATACACTAGAGTCTGAATTAGTAGAAAAGGAGAAAATAGTAGAAAAAGTTTCCACCATGCTTAAATGATTAGGATTAATGACATATTAGACCAGATTCACTCATATTTGCCAGATGCAGATACCAGCCTTGTGGAAAAGGCATATGTGTATTCTGCAAAGGTGCATGCTGGGCAAATGCGCCTCTCTGGTGAGCCATATCTATCACATCCTTTAGCAGTGGCCTATATACTTGCACAGCAAAAACTTGACCTTTCAAGTATAACTGCTGGTCTTTTACACGATACTGTAGAAGATACACTTACAACCATTGAGGAAATAGAAGATCTTTTTGGCAAGGATGTAGCTCAGATAGTTGATGGAGTTACTAAGATTAGTCAGATCGAGTTTCAAAGCAAGATCCATAAACAAGCAGAGAATATCAGAAAAATGATCCTTGCCATGTCAAAGGATATCAGGGTCCTATTGGTGAAATTAGCAGATCGACTTCATAATATGCGTACTCTAGAATATCAGAGAGAGCACAAACGGGTGAAAATATCAAGAGAAACTTTAGATATTTATGCCCCTCTTGCAAGTCGTCTTGGAATTGACTGGATGAAAAGGGAACTAGAGGATCTTGCTTTTTCATATATTTATCCAGAAGAATATCATGAGCTTAAAGAGGCTGTAGAGTCTCGACTTGGAGAAAGAAAGGCTTATGTAGAAGAGGTAAAAGAAATTATTTCTAGAAAGATGGCTGAGCATAGCCTTTCTTGCAGGGTGCTTGGACGTCCTAAACACCTGTATAGCATATTTAGAAAAATGAAAAGGCGTGGGGTAGGGCTTGATGAAATTTATGATCTTATTGCCTTTAGAATTATCTTAAAGACCGTTACCGAGTGTTATGAGGCATTGGGAATAGTTCACTCCCTTTGGAAGCCTGTTCCAGGGCGCTTTAAAGATTACATCTCTCTTCCAAAGGCTAACATGTACCAATCATTACATACAACTGTTATTGGTCCATATGGCGAACGGATGGAGATTCAGATTCGTACTGAGGAAATGGATAAGGTGGCAACAGAAGGTATTGCTGCACATTGGCTTTACAAGGAAGGGAAAATTTTAAAGAAAGATCAAGAGCGTCAATTTGAGTGGTTAAAAAGGCTTATTGAATGGCAAAAAGAGCTTGAAGACCCTAGAGAGTTTCTTGAGTCAGTACGGATGGATCTTTTCCCAGATGAGGTTTATGTACTTACTCCAAATGGAGAAATAAAGGAGTTCCCACGAGGTGCAACACCAATTGACTTTGCCTATGCCATTCATACAGAAGTGGGTCACCATTGTGCTGGGGCAAAGGTAAATGGCAAGATGGTGCCCCTTAAATACGAGCTTCAAAATGGAGATGTAGTTGAAATTATTACTTCAAAGCATCATGTGCCAAGCAGAGATTGGCTCAAAATCGCTCATACCAGCAGGGCAAGGGCAAGAATTCGACAGTGGATAAAGACAGAAGAGCGTGAAAAAAGCCTTGCTCTTGGCAAGGATCTTGTGGCAAGAGAATTTAAAAAGCACAGGTTAGATTTTTCAGAGTTTTTAAAAGAAGATGCAGAGGAAGTGGCCAAGTCTTTGTCTTTTAAAAGTGTTGACGACATGTTAATTGCTTCTGGTTATGGAAAGATTTCTCCGTCACAGATCGTTAGAAAATATGTAAAACTAAAAAATGTTGAAGGGTTAGATGAGATTATTGAAAGAGAGCCGCAACCATCTGCTACTTCTAAAGTACAAAAGCCTCAAGGGGAAGGTATTAAGATCCAGGGGCATGACGGTATTATGATACATCTTGCCAAATGTTGTACTCCTGTACCTGGTGATGAGGTAATTGGCTATATCACAAGAGGAAGAGGAGTGACCATTCATAGAGAAGATTGTCCTAATGTAGAGAGTCTTGAACCTGACAGAAAAGTAGAAGTTACTTGGGCTACAGACGACTCTTCTAACTATCCAGTTATGCTAAACGTTACAACTGTTGATGAAAAAGGGATGCTTGCAGCAGTAAGTAATGCCATAAGTGCTGCTGAGGCAAATATCCTTGAGGCTAAGGTTTATACTCGTCCAGATCATAGTGCTTATTTTACTTTTGTAGCTGAAGTAAGAGACAGTCATCATCTAAAAAAAGTAATAAATGGTATAAAGCAGGTAAATGGAGTAATGAGGGTCGAGAGGCAGGCAACTGCCTAAATTGGTTAAATTTGTTATATTGTGTGAGTATCTTAAAGGAAATTTTTTACTGGCTCTTTACAAGTGTTTTTAACCATTAAATACACACCAATCGCTGAGTCTTGTTTGATTACTATAATACTATTATAATTAGCCTAAGATCAAAAAGGCCTTATCTTTTGAAAGATTTTTTAACTAAGCTTAAAGAAGACAAACTTTTATTCTTTTCTTTTATTTCTCTTATCATAATATCTTTGCTCGTCAAAAGTCCTCCAGTATTTGATCTGAAAGAAATAGAGGTCATTTTTATACTCTGGAGCCTTTTTGTTGTTGTTAAAGCACTTGAGTTAAGTGGAGTTATTTCACACTGGGCTGCTTTAATTGAAAAAGGTGCCTATATACCTCTAAAATTGGTTATTCTTACATTTTTTTTATCAATGTTTGTAACAAATGATGTTGCACTCATAATTATTGTACCTTTAACCCTAGCATTAAGTGCGAAGGATGTTTCTTATATTGTTATTTTAGAAGCACTTTCGGCAAATGCTGGATCTGCCCTTACTCCTTTTGGCAATCCTCAAAATTTATTTATATATTGGTACTTTGATATTACGCCTATAGGGTTTATCATAACTATTTTACCATTTTGTCTCTTCTGTTTGCTATTATTAGCGATGTATTCTTTGTGCATAAAAGTTGACAATGTAGAAGTTAAGAAAACTTCTATAACAGTATCAAATAGATGGATAATATTTTTTATATTACTTATTTTGCTGATACTTGTAGTTCTAAAATTGATATCCATTTATATTTGTTTTTTTGTACTAGTGCTTGTAGCTATTCTACTACCAAGTTCATTTAGAGTAGATTATTCTTTACTTTTTACATTTTTTTTATTTTTTGCATTGGCTAATAATATAAAAATATTATTTGCAAAAGAATTGCATCATCCTCATCATATATTTCTTTTATCTATTATTTTAAGTCAAATAATTAGTAATGTTCCAGCAGCAATTGTACTTTCAAAGTTTACATCAGATTGGCAGGCCCTTTTATGGGGAACAAATATAGGAGGTTTTGGGATTATCTTTGGTTCTATGGCAAATCTTATTGCATATAAATTTTATATTAAATCTAAGAAGTGTTATTCTCAAAAACTGTTTTTAAAAAAATTCCATTTAATGAGTGTTGGAGCATTAGTTTTTTCAGTAATGTTTTATTTTGCATTTTATTATCTAAAAAGTTTTCATTTATACTTCTGAACTATATAATTTGATCCATCTGGGACTATTTTTTTTATTTCTTCTAGATCAGTTTCCGTTAGATAATTTTTAAAAAATGTTGTTCTAAATAAATGAGGAATCTTGCTAGTTTTTATAATATCAATAGATTCTTGAATATTGTTAATATTTACTTTTTTTCTGCAAATTTTTTCATATTTTTCAAAAGGTGCCTTTAGATCCATTGCTATAAAATCAATTAAGTTCATATTAAGTAAATCTTTTATAACGGCAGGTTTGCTTCCATTTGTATCTAGCTTTATTTGAAAGCCAAGTTCCTTTATTTTAACAAGAAATTTCACTAAATCTTTCTGGATAGTTGGTTCACCTCCAGATATTACTACTCCATTTAGTTTACCAACTCTTTTTTCTAAAAAAGCAATGACCTTA
>CAYMRT010000127.1:0-4825 GCA_964392885.1 uncultured Desulfobacterales bacterium
CAACAAGTCCTACTTTTTTTGCTCCTTTTATGTCAGAGAGCGTATTTTCAATGTTGATCATAGGCCAGCGTCTAGGAGGCCTATAAACAAAACCAGCAGCGCAAAATCTACACCCTCTTCCGCAACCTCTTGTTATCTCAATTAAAAAAGTATCTGAAAAAGAGGCCTTATTTGATACTATTGTTGAATGAGGCAACAGTGAAAGGGGTGTTTTTTTTATGGCAGGTACTACCTTTTGCCCATTTTTAAAAAGTCTTGGTACATAGCACCCCTTGCAGCTTTGGATAAGATCTTCAAGAAGTTTTACCCTTGATTTTTTACCATCACAATTTTTGATCAAAAAATTTATAAATCCATCTTGGATTTCTTCAAAATCACCAAGCAAGAAACCGTCAACAATTGATGAAATCGGCTCTGGATTTATTTGGCAAGCAATGCCACCTGCCAAAATAAGAGGCTCGTCTGTTCTATCTTTGCTTAAAAGTGGAACTTTTGCACCAACAAGAATTTTTACAAGATTTAAATAACTTAACTCAAAACTTATTGAAAAAAGAATAATGTCAAATTCAAGCAGATACCTATTAGACTCAAATGATCTTAAGATGGGAAGGCGTTTATCAAAAAAGAAACGCTCTGCTACTATCTCTTCCCTTTTGTTTAACAACTCATACACCCTCAAAAAGCCAAGATTTGACATGGCAAGAGCGTATTCTTCAGGGAAGATCAGGGCAACAGAGCGTCTTCCACGCCATTTTTTCTTTATTGAGCCTTTTTCCTTTATCTCCTTAAGAATTATTCACCGTCCTTTTCCATCTTTGCAAGATCTTCAAACCGGATATCTATTCCAAGAACTCCTATAATTTCGTCTTGATCATTTCTAATAGGTCCTGAGACCGTTATACAAAGTGCATTTGTAATTCTTGAAGTATAGAAATCAGACACATGAATTTTACCATCTTTCATTGGTGCAATGAACCATGGCCTGCCTGAAAAGTCACTATCAAGTTTGTATGTGGCATATTTTCCTCTATCTTCTATGTGGGTAATATTGTGGGTTATTTTTTCACCGTTTGCATTTACAACATATAAAAATTGAATAAAAGGATTGTCTTCTAACACTTGCTTTAACACTGGCTCTATCTTTTCAGGGTCCATAGAGCGCAGCTCTGATCTTTCAACTAGATCTTCTACCAAATGGAAGGCGAGATCATAGGCCCTCCTTTTGAGCTTATCAAAGTCAGATGTAAATAATTCAGGTAAATATTTTCTTGCAAGGGTTTCCATCTCTTCTTTTGACATGGAAGTAACCCTTCCAGCTTCATATTGCTCCATAACCTTTTTATACATTTTAACTATGCCAGGATGGCGCTTATCAATAATATTTTCACCACTGAGTCCAAGGTGACTATTTACCCAGTGAGCAATGCCTGCTGTTCCAGAAGTACTTGATACGATTACAGAAACAGGTCTGTTTAAAATTTTGGTTGTATCAAAGATATTATATATTTCTTCATTTTTCAGAAGACCATCTGCATGAACGCCTGCACTTGTTGCATTAAAATCTTCACCAACAAGCGGATAGTTTGAGGGTATATGGACCCCTAACTCTTTTTCAAAATATCTTGCCATCTCCGTAATAGCTATTGTATCAATACCATCTGTTTCACCTTTAAGGGCAATCCTTTCTATTAAAAGGGCCTCAATTGGAGTATTGCCTGTACGCTCACCAAAACCAAGAAGTGTGCCATTAATTGCACCGCAACCATACATCCAAGCTGTAGTAGCATTTATAACAACCTTATGAAAATCATTATGTCCATGCCATTCAAGGAGCTCTCCTGGCACACCTGCATCATCAATCATTGCCCTAACCACTTTTGGAACACTTCTAGGGAGTGCTGCTCCAGGATATGTGACACCATAACCCATTGTGTCGCACATCCTTATTTTTATATCAATCCCAGACTCTTCTCTAAGCTTCATTAGCTCAATGGCAAAAGGTACGCAGAAGCCATAGATGTCAGCCCGTGTAATATCTTCGAAGTGACAACGAGGCCTTATACCAAGCTCAAGAGCTGCCTTTACAATTGAAAGATATCCTTCCATTGCTTGGGCTCGCGTCTTTTTTAGTTTTAAATATATATGATAATCAGAAGCAGAAGTAAGTATGCCCGTTTCAGCAAGCTCCATTTCTTTTACAAGCTGAAGATCTTCTTTTTTGGCTCTAATCCATCCAGTTATCTCTGGATACTTGTAGCCCTTTTCCCTACATACTTCTACAGCCCTTTTATCTTTATTGGTATAAAGGAAAAATTCACTTTGACGAATTATGCCATTAGGCCCTCCCATCTTGTGTAAGAAGTCAAAAATCTTACTTATTTGTTCAACTGTATAAGGAGGCCTAGCCTGTTGACCATCCCTAAAAGTGGTATCTGTAATAAGCATCTCTTTAGATGGATCTGGGATAAGGTAACGATTGTCAAAGGCAATTCTACATACCTCTGAATAGGGGAAGAGATCTCTCATGAGATCTGGCTCTTCCCTGTCAACAAGCTTAAAGTTCCTTCTGTACTTTAAGATTCCTTTGTTTTCGTCTTTTAAAATCATACCATTCTCCTTTGCCGGTCATGATTTTGCCATCATTGGCCGGTAAAACACACTACTACTCTTCTTGCCTTTTCCAATCTGGCTTTAAATAAAGCTCTGCAAGCTGCGCCATAGTTACACTTGCAGGTGCATTAGCCATAAGACACTGTGCCTTTTGTGTCTTTGGAAAGGCAATAACATCTCTTATAGTATTTCTTTTAGCCATTAACATCACAAGTCTATCAAGGCCAAAGGCAATTCCTCCATGAGGAGGTGCACCAAAAGTCAAAGCCTCAAGTAAAAATCCAAACTTCTCTTGGGCTTCATCATCAGAAATACCCAAGGTGTTAAACACCTTTTTCTGTACTGATTCTTGATGGATACGAATACTTCCGCCTCCTATTTCAATACCATTTAACACAAGATCGTACGCCCTTGACCGTACTTTATCAGGAGCTGTTTCAAGAAGGTCTATATCCTCTTTTTTGGGAGCAGTAAAAGGATGATGAAGGGCCTTAAATCGTCCTTCATCCTCGTCAAACTCAAGAAGCGGAAATTCAGTTACCCATACAAAATTAATATCATCTTCATTTATAAGTCCTTTTCTTTTAGCAAGTTCAAGCCTTAGCTCCCCTAGCACCTTAAATACGGTGCTTTTTTGATCTGCACCAAAAAAGAGTATATCTCCAGGCCTTGCTTTTAATCTATCCATTATTGCATTTTGTTCCTCGGCACTAAAAAACTTTGCAATAGGAGACTGCCACGACTCATCCTCTTTTATTTTCACCCATGCAAGTCCCTTTGCTCCTAAAGACTGTGCAAATTCCGTAAGAACGTCTAAATCCTTTCTAGAAAGATCTGCCATGCCCTTTGCATTTATTGCCTTAACAACGCCACCAGTTTTGGCAACTGTATTGAACACCTTTAAACCGCATTTTTCTGCAATGTCTGTAATGTCAACAAGCTCCATACCAAACCTTGTATCTGGCCTATCTGTTCCATAGCGATTCATAGCCTCTTCATAGGTAAGTCTATTAAAAGGAGTCTTTAACTCAATGCCTAGGGTCTCTTTAAAAATATAGCTCATTAGGCCTTCAATAAGCTCAATGATGTCTTCTTCTTTTATAAATGACATCTCAATATCTAACTGGGTAAATTCAGGTTGTCTATCAGCCCTTAGATCCTCGTCTCTAAAACAACGGACAATCTGGAAGTATTTTTCAACTCCAGCAATCATAAGTATCTGTTTATAAATTTGTGGAGATTGAGGAAGTGCATAAAACTTTCCTGGATTTACACGGCTTGGCACAAGATAATCCCTTGCTCCTTCAGGAGTACTCCTTGTTAACATTGGGGTTTCAATTTCCAAAAATCCCTTTTGGCTTAAAAAGCTTCTCATAGCTTGGCATACTTTATGCCTTAACGTAAGATTTCCCAGCATCTGAGGCCTTCTTAAATCAATATAGCGATACTTTAACCTTATATTTTCAGAGACCTCTTTATCTTCATCCAAAGGGAAAGGGGGAGTTTTTGAGGTATTTAATATCCTTAGCTCTTCGCATGCCACTTCTACCATTCCAGTCTTAATTTTAGGGTTTTCCATGCCCTCTGGACGGCGCCTTACCTTTCCTCTTACTGCAATAACATATTCACTTCTTAGGGAATGGGCTTTTTCATGGGCCTCTCTATTTACTTCTGGTGCAAATACTACCTGGGTTATTCCAGCTCGATCTCTTAAATCAACAAATATTAACCCTCCATGATCACGCCTTCTATGAACCCATCCCATAAGTGTAACTTCTGTATCAAGGCTCTCCTCAGTAATACTATAACAGTCGTGGGTGCGCCTTAGCTCTCCCATTGCTTCCATGACAACACTCCTTAAAAAGCTTAATCCTTTATTTTTTCGATAAGTGCCTCTGGCAATTCATCGAGTTCTATCTTTTCTTGTTCTTTTGTAAGCATATCTCTTAAGATGGCCTCTTCTTCATCTATCTCATCTTCTCCAACTATTAAACAATATCTGGCATTAACTCTATCTGCCTGTTTCATTTGAGACTTAAGACTCTTATCTTCAAGACTATACTCAACTTTAAGACCGTGCCTCCTAAGATATCCAATCCAGAAAAGTGCTTCGCTTCTAGCCTCATCTCCAAGAGCGGCGATAAAAAGCCCAGAACGTTCCTTTTTCTCCTCTTTGTCCATAAGAAGAAGAAGCCTTTCCACGCCTACAGCCATC
>CAYMRT010000128.1:0-4193 GCA_964392885.1 uncultured Desulfobacterales bacterium
ATGCCATCTTTTCTGATTGGATCAGACTCTCAGTAACCTGTTTCATCCTTGTTATATCTTTGCCTATGCCTTCACATCCTTTTATATTTCCATGTTCATCCTTAATAACAGAAATAGTTAAAATAACATATATTACCAAACCATCGGCCCGGAGAAGTTCCGCCTCCATATCCTTTACATGCCCTTTTTTACAAACTTCTTGGTTAAGTGCTTCCCACTGATCTTTATTTTTAAAAAATTCTTTAAAGGGTTTGCCTATTATTTCTTCTCGCCTGTTAAAGCCAAGAAGTTCCATGCCGCTAGGATTTATATCTTCAATTACATTATCTTTGTTGCAAAAAAAGATGAGATCTTTTGAGCCTTCAAACAGTCCTCTAAATTTCTTTTCAGACTCTCTAAGTTCTCTAGTTCGCTCTTCAACTATTTGTTCAAGGTTCTGATTAAGTTTTCTAAGTTCTTCTTGTGCCTTTTGGAGCCTAATATTTGCCTCATAAAGGGCCTCAGCGTCATTTCTCACTCGTTCAATAACCCCTCTTACATTTGAATAGTAAAAGGTTAATACTGCTACTGAAGTAAAGGTTATTGTATTCAACCCCCCCGAAAATGGAGCAATTGATTTCCAAACATGAGACAGTCCAAGATACAAAAGTATAAATCTTACTGTATGACCAACACCTCTTGATACAGCTAAGGCAACAAGGGCCATGCTAAACCAAAACATATAAGTCCATAAAACACTTTTAGGCTGAAGTTTTGTAAGCCGCCTGGCATAATGGAATGCTATCAGAGAAAAAACCACCATTAATAGTGCGCCGATAAAATCAACTACATATACAGGAAAAAGAGGTAGAGAATTCATTTAAAATTCTCCAAATTCAGGATCAACAGATTCGATCTCTTTTTCAACCCTACGACAAAAGTGTTTTAGACTAATCGCAAGGCAAAACATAGCCGGCACACACAAAAAATGATCAAATTTTCCAAAATAAAAAAGGAGACGCTCAAAATCGAAAGGGCCGACAAGCTTAGTATATATTAGATGTTCTCCTTTTATTATCGCATGTTCTGGAAGTCTAGAAGAAACTATATGTTCTAGAAAAGTGTCAAGATTCCATACAAGCCAAAAGAATATGGAAAGCTTAAAGTACTTCCATGCTTTAGACTTATCAATTGGGTATTTGTGAAGGATATAAATTAGAAATATCAAAGCCGCTGTAAAAAAAATGTGACCCATGATATGAACTACAAATCCCTCAGGAGGACCATGGACCTGAACTGCAAAGGCATCTTTTGAATGGATTAAAAAAAATATTATTAAGAAAAGACAAAATCTCTTTTTCATTTTTTTACCCTCTGCCAATTGCCTTTCGTCTGGCAAGTATCTTTCTCCATTTATCAAGCCTATCTTTTATTATTTTTTCATAACCTCTTGTTGTTGGATTATAATAAATTTTTCCACTTAGTTCAGATGGCATATGTTCTTGCTCAACAATGGCCTCCTTATAATCGTGGGCATATTTATATCCTTTTCCATATCCAAGATCCTTCATAAGTTTTGTAGGGGCATTTCTTATGTGAAGAGGAACAGGCAGACTTCCGTATTTTTTAACATCTTTTAGAGCCTCTCCATACGCAGTATAAGTCGCATTACTCTTGGGTGCAGTAGCCAAATAGAGTGCTGCTTGAGCAAGTGCAAGCTCTCCTTCTGGGCTTCCAAGAAAATCAAAAGCAGAAAGTGCGTTAAGTGCAACACTCAATGCTTGTGGATCAGCATTCCCTACATCTTCACTTGCAAAACGCACCATCCTTCTTGCAATGTAGTGAGGATCTTCACCAGCAGAAATCATTCTTGCAAGCCAGTAAAGGGCAGCATCTGGGTCACTTCCGCGAAGAGACTTATGAAAGGCAGAGATAAGATTATAGTGTTCATCTCCTGCTTTGTCATATCTTAGGGTTCTTTTTTGTATTGCCTCTTGTGCTATCTTAGAAGTTATTTTTGCAACTGAAGCCTCTGGAGTGTTTGATACAGCAATTTCTGCACAAAGCTCAAGATAATTTAGAAGACTTCTGGCATCACCGTCTGCACTAGCAATAAGAAGCTTTTTAGCATCTTCGCTAATTTCAAGCCCAAGGTTCCCTAGTCCCCTTTCTTTGTCTGTAAGTGCCCTCTGCATTAACTTTTCAAGCGCATCCTCTGAAAGAGGATTTAGACATAAAACCTGACACCTTGAAAGAAGAGGAGAAATTATTTCAAAAGATGGGTTTTCAGTAGTAGCGCCAATAAGTGTAATAAGGCCTGACTCGACATGAGGTAAAAACGCATCTTGTTGTGCTTTATTAAACCTATGTATTTCATCAACAAAAAGTACTGTCCTAGGTCCGCCTTGTTTTTTGTTCTCCTTTGCCTCTTCAATAATTGCTCTAAGGTCAGAAATGCCAGATAGCACAGCGGAAAAACTAACAAAATTGGCATCTACCATCTTTGCAAGGATCCTTGCAAGTGTGGTCTTGCCACATCCTGGAGGCCCCCAAAGTATGAGCGAAGGCAATGTACCCCTTGAAAGTAGGCTCCCAAGGATTTTATCCGGACCGAGCAAGTGATCTTGTCCTACAAATTCATCGAGCGTCCTTGGCCTTAGCCTTTCTGCAAGCGGTATATGTCTCATTCTTCTTTTTTATCAGGAGAATATAGCATATATTCATAGTGCCATGGAAATTTTGTAAAAGTAGCTGCTACTATTATAGTAAGTACCATCCAGTTAAATCCAATCATAAGAAGGGCAAAAGTAGAATAGCCTCCATAAGATTTGTGAAATTCTGCAATTATGTCGCCAATAAGGTTAATTATCAAAATTCCAGGCACAAAATACTTAATAAGATGCTTCCATACTACAGGCATCTTAATAGAGCTTGTTTTGTTAATATGGGCTCTTAACTCTCCAATATTAAATACCCATGCTCCAAGTATGCACTCAACAATCCCAACAGTTACGAGTCCATAATGGGTAATAAAATGGTCCACTATATCGAGCCATAAAAGACCTGCATTTGTTGTAAATATTATTGAGCCCAAAAAACCCAAAAGACAAATTACAGTTACTACAAATTTTCTGTTTAAATTAAACTTATCTATAATTGCTGCAGTAAATGCTTCAATTATAGAAATGGAAGAAGAGAGTCCTGCAACAACAAGGCTAAAAAAGAATATTAGCCCAAAAAATTTGCCTCCAGGCATTATACTTAAAGCTTTTGGATAGGCGACAAAGGCTAGACCAATACTTTCTTGCACAACATCTGAAATAGGAAGTCCTTGTGCCTTAGCCATAAATCCTAAAACTGCAAAGACCCCAAGGCCAGCAACAATTGCAAAAATACTATCTAAAAGAGAAGTCAAAACGGCATTTTTACCAAGATCAGCATCTTTCGGCAAATAACTAGCATAAGCTATCATTATTCCAAAACCAAGAGAAAGGCTAAAAAAAATCTGACTAAACGCATCTATCCATACGCCAATTTTACTTATCTTGTCAAAATTTGGTTTTAGATAGGCAATAACACCTGTTATTGCCCCTTCTAAAGTCATTGCCCAAAACACTAAAAATAACGTAAGGAAAAATAATAAAGGCATAAATATCTTATTTGCCTTTTCTATGCCGCTTCCAATACCTCTATATACAATTAACCAATTTAAAAACCATATTATGCCTACTGAAAAAAGAATTTTGATGTTTATGCCTTGGATTTCAAATGGTGCACTAGATAATTTTAGAAAGTCCTTAAAGAAGAAGGTATTGGGATCATGTCCCCATGTAAAACTTACAGCATAAAGACAATAGTTTAAACACCAAGCAATAATAACAGAATAGTATAACACTATGCCAAACATAACAAAGGTTACAGGCCACCAGCCAAAAAATTCAGCTTTTCTGTGAATCTTTGCAAAGGCAAGAGGAGCAGAACCAGTTTTTTCATGTCCTAAGGCAAATTCCAGGGCAAGAAGAGGGATGCCACATGTAATTAATGCTACAACATAAGGGATTAAAAAGGCTCCACCTCCATACTCATAGGCCATGTAGCTAAAGCGCCAGATGTTGCCAAGTCCAACTGCTGAACCTACTGCAGCTAGTAAAAAACCAAGTTGACTGTTCCACTGATCCCTACTTGCAACCATATTCAACCCCTTTTGATTTTAA
>CAYMRT010000129.1:0-4894 GCA_964392885.1 uncultured Desulfobacterales bacterium
CCATTTATTTTTATCATTGGGAATTGGCATAGAATAGTGAAACTCATGCCCTTTAAGGCTTTCTCCTTTTTTGAAAAAAGGACTATCCTTTTCAAAAGTTAAAAATGAGTAGCCGTGTCCAACTGGTCTTTTTTTCATAACAAAATCAATTGGAAGAGCACCCACCATCTCGTAACTTTTATCTTGCCATATTATCTTTTCTCCAAGATACATTAGTCCTCCACACTCAGCGTATACAGGTAAACCATTTCGAATAAGTGATTTCAATTTTTCTTTAAATTGTTTATTTTTTTCAAGACTTCTAGCCTGGGTTTCTGGGAACCCTCCACCAATATAAAGTGCATTTATATATGGAATGTCCTTTTGATTCAAAGAGTCAAGAAATATTAATTGCGCTCCTAAGTATTCAAGCACATGGATATTTTCAGGATAATAAAATTGAAATGCGCGGTCTTTAATAATTCCAATTTTTAATCCCTTAAATTTGTCTTTGGGGACTTGGTAAAGTTCATATTCTGAAATATCAGAGTAAATTTTAGCTGGGCTTTTAGTAGCCACATCGAATAGTTTCTTAAAATCAATATGTTTTTGAGCGATTTCAGCAAGATTTTCAAGGGCTGCCTCTACCTCTTTGTGTTCATATGCAGGTATTACTCCTAAATGTCTCATTGGTATTGGATCTTTTTTAAGGCGGGGTATCGCTCCCAAGACCGGAATGCCAGTATATTTTTCAATGGCTCCAGTAACTATCTTTTTATGCCGATTACCTGCTACTTGATTGAGAATAACACCTAAGATTTTGGTATCTTTTTCAAAATTTATGCAGCCAAGTACCATGGCAGCAATTGTACGGGTTGATTTGGTGCAATCAACAACCAAAATTATTCCTGACGATAACAGCTTACATAGCTTTGAGGTGCTGCAAGAGCCTTCTATGTCCATGCCATCAAAAAGCCCTCTATTACCTTCAATTATAGCAATATCAGCACTTTTAGAATGAAAAGAAAATGAGGTTGTTATTGTGTGCTCATCCATAAAGTATGGATCGAGATTATAACAGGTATTTCTTGCTGCATGTGCAAGCCAGGCCGCATCAATATAGTCTGGCCCTTTTTTAAAACAAGCTACATTTAACCCTTTATCTGACATAGCCCTTATGATTCCAAGACTGACAATGGTTTTTCCACCACCACCTCGAAGTGCAGAAATTGTTAAGGAAGGTATATTTTTTGAGGGATACATACATTGACCTCGTTTAATTGTTTAGAGAAGTTAGCTTATTGCTTAATCTTCTGATTAGTGATTGGTCATTTAAAGCTTTTGCACACAAAAGTGCATATTTAATTGCTTGAGCTTTTTCTGAAAAAGGTAAGAACTTTTTTAGTGCTTCATCGAATTTCCCCATATTCATAAGGCTTACGCCAAGGCAAATGTTTAATTCTTCTGAATTAGGATAGTGCTTTAAGGCAATTGTTAATATTTCAACTGCTTCTTTATGCATATTAGCTCTTTGGTAGAGCATTCCCAAGCCCAGAAAGGCTCTATGATCTGGGAAATATTTCAGTGCCTCTAAAAAAAGTTTGTGAGCAGTTTGAGTCGGATTTGGAATGTCTGGATTGTTGCTATAGTCTCCAAAGGCAAAGGTCATGGCAAGTCGGGATAAAAAATCAGCATGAAGATGTGAAAGCTCAGAGATTTTTACAAGTTTAGTAGTTAAGGCAAATTCAGGCAGTTTTTTAAAAAACGCTTGTCTAAGTCTTCTACCATAATTTAAAATTTTTTTCTCTGTTAATTTGTTATCTGTTTGAAAATACATTATATCTTCTATTTTTTTTAACCAGATATCATCATTTGACTTTGTTCTGCTTTTAAAGTCCTCATATAATTTTGTTCCAGGGAATATATCAAGTATGTAGAAGATAGCACTAAGGGGTTTTATCCTGTTAATAAGGTTTATTGTTTGCGTAATGGTTTCTTTTGACTCACCAGGATTGCCATAAATAAAATAGGCTCTTGGCATTATTCCATAAGCGCTGGTTAACTCAAAGGCCTTTGCTATTTCATCATCTGTTATATTTTTGTTTAGTTTTTTTCGTATCTTATAGGAACCACTCTCTACCCCATAGCTGATTTGGATGCATCCAGCAAGTCTCATCCAATAAAGAATCTCTTCATCGACAATATTTACCCTAGAAATGGCTACCCATGTAATATCTAGTTTTTCTTTTATGATTTTTTTACATATCTCTATTACTCTTTCTTTGTTTAGGGTAAAGGTGTCATCTGAAATAAAAAAGAAATGGTTTCCCTTTTCTTTAAGTCTTTTAAGTTGTTTAACAAAATATCCAGGGCTATGAAATCTAACTCTTCTTTTCCAGATTTGAGGAGATCCACAAAAAGTACAGTTCCAGGGACAGCCTCTTGATGAAATGACATGCTGGAAAGAGAAATATTTTGCTGGGTCCGGTAATGTATCAAGCTCTTCTATAAAGGGCATATGTTCTGTTGAGATGGGTCTATTATTTTCTCTAAATGCTATGCCTTTTATTGATTTAAAGTTTGGAGAAGGTGATGAAAGTGCAGATATTAGATTGCTTAAAGAAATTTCACCTTCTCCCTTTACTATAAAGTCTATTTGAGGGAAGTTTTTTAAAAGGTGTTCCCATAAAAAAGTGGCTCCAGGACCACCAAATATAATTGGAGTATTTGGAAATATTTTTTTGCATAACTCTGCAATTTCAATTCCTCCCCATCTATTGGCATGAAGGATGGAAAAGCAAATAACATCAGGAGAGGCATTTTTTAGTGCAGCCTCTATTTTTTGTACCTTTCCTTTTATATTATACCAGTTGTAGATTTCACACTGATGTCCTTTCTCTATAAGAAATGCCGCTAAATAGTACACCCCAATAGGTGGGACCCTTATGTCATAATCTTGAATCCGTTGATCTAAACAATATGGGTTGATAAAAATAATTTTCATCTTCTTGTTTTTGTAAGTATTGGTTCAAAAAATATAATTTATTTTTTTATTGCTAGCGAGTATAAACGAACATAAATCGAAATTATTTGAAATAACCAGAGTAAATTCATCTAGTTATGAGATAAAATAATTAGTGACTTGACACACAAGCTCTTTTTGTCTATAGATAGAAACTGTTGGCTGAATGGCCATTCATTTAGCCAACAGTTTTGGGGAGGCTAAATTTTGGCAAGGAGGCGAATGTGGGGAGTAATTTGGACAAGCGGCTAATAAAGCTGCTAGAACAAAAAAAAGGCCACATAGTTGAAAAGTGGCGGGAAGTAATCCATAACTCCTATCCTCCTGAAACCGCACAATTTTTAAAAAGGGAAAAAAACAAGTTTCAAAACCCTATCGGTTCTTCAATAGAGGAATCCATTTGGCCATTATTTGATCAGATGATAGGTGAAGCCGATCCTGATCAAACTAAAAAATTATTAGATAACTTAGTGCGTATAAGGGCTGTCCAAGACTTTACTCCAGCTAGTGCTGTAAGGATATTTTTTGCTTTAAAAGAAGTAATCAGAGATGCTCTTCTTAAAGAGGTGGAAAAACGGGGTCTTTTTAAGGAGTTTCTGAAATTTGAATCTGAAATTGATCGTTTTGCACTCTTGGCTTTTGATGTTTTTATGGAGTGTAGAGAGAAGGTATGGGAAATAAAAAGAAATGATCTTTTAAAGAGACCAGGACTGCTAAATGCAGGAATGTGTCCTTCGTATATGATGAAGCGTGGTTTTAAACATCTTGAAAAATTGAAAAAGGAAATAACTCAACACTAATTTTTAGAGGAGTAGGTATGATAACGCGAATCATATTTCCACTCGCAGTAGTAATTGGTATTGTAATAGTTGCTCTGGTGGGCGGGTCAATTTCGGCACTGCAAGGGCTGTTCAGTGTTGGTCTGATTTATGTGGCCTTTGCAATCTTTTTCTTTGGTTTTATTAGGAAAGTTATAGATTGGGCTAAGTCTCCAGTGCCTTTTAGAATTCCCACCACAGCAGGCCAAGAATTTTCTCTTCCATGGATTAAGTGGTCAAAGATTGACAATCCAAGTACCACGGGTGGGGTAATCCTGAGGATGTTTTTTGAGGTTTGTCTTTTTAGATCTCTATTTAGAAATATGAGGACAGATATTCGTTCTGGATGGCTTATTCATTCTCCCACCAAATGGTTATGGCTCTTGGCCTTAGGTTTTCATTATTCTTTTTTGATAATTGCTTTAAGGCACCTAAGGTTGTTTGTGGAGCCTGTGCCAGGTTTTGTAAAGCTATTAGATAGTGTAGATGGAATGTTTCAAATAGGGATTCCGCCTTTGTATCTTACTGATATTGTAATTTTGTTGTGTGTAACTGGGCTTCTTATAAGAAGGTTGTTTTTGCCAAAGGTAAGGTTTATTTCGTTGGCAGCCGACTATTTCCCTCTGTTTTTAATTTTAGGTATCGTTATCAGCGGTCTTCTCATGAGGTTTGTTTTTAGGGTTGATATTACTGCAGTTAAGGCTTTGGCAGTAGGAATTGCTAGTTTTCATCCTGTTGTGCCAGATGGAATTGGTGCAATATTTTTTGTCCATGTGGCCCTTGTATGTACGCTTATTGCTTATTTTCCTTTTAGTAAGCTTATGCATATGGGCGGAATTTTCATGAGCCCAACTAGAAACTTGGCTAATACTACTAGGATGGCTTACCATGAAAATCCATGGCGTAAGCCACCGAAGTTTCATTCCTATGAAGAGTATGAAGATATGTATAGAGATTATATGAAAGAGGCAGGATTACCACTTGAGAGAGAATAATTAAAAGGGAAAGGTATTATGGCTAAAGAACTGACACCCCAAGAGATGATGAGGATTGACCTCAGTCCCCCTAGTAGGGA
>CAYMRT010000130.1:0-5921 GCA_964392885.1 uncultured Desulfobacterales bacterium
AGTCTCACCCTGTTTGCTTATGTTGAAAATCTGTTCAACACTCAGAACGTCTTAAATGTATATTCAAGAAGCGGTAATGCCTATGATGATGGATTCTTAACAGACATTAAATTTTACTCTGATGACGAAGGTTATGTTCAGGCTGGAGATCTATTTATTGACATCGATTGTGATTATCAATGGGATTATATAATTGCTGGTGGCGTTTATGGTAACCGTCCATACATTTTAGAAAAAGGTATATATAAAGTAAACAGTGGGGATAGAATATCAGCCTTTAAAGGCGACAACAATAACTACTATGTATTGTCAGATACGATGGCTTCTGGAAATTACAGGCCTAAGCATCCAGTTTATCTTGATGAGACTACTGCTCCTGTGACTAAAATTACCGACAGCTTCACTTTTAAGAATTTTGACAACAATGATCTTACACCGGTTTTATTTGGTGATTTAGGAGACAATATTCGTGTAGATGATGATCCTTTTATTGTTGCATTTACAGAACATTGTGCAAATGATGTCTTTATGGAAAAAGTATCTGTACCTGAACCTATGACCTTGATTTTATTAGGTTTTGGCTTGATAGGAATAGCAACATCAAGTAGAAAGAATCTACTAAAATAGAAATAACAAAAATTAAAAAGGCTGGTTAATTAACCAGCCTTTTTAGTTTTTTCTAATTACTCTATTAAGCTATAGAAAACTTGTTCGAGACGCTTGGCAGCTTTTGATGCGTAAAAATTTTTCCCCGCCTCAAAATTATATGTAGCAATACTTTTGTATAATTTTTTGTCTTTTAATAATTTCAATATAAACCTTGATAACCTTTCAGGATCTCTATCTTCAACCAAAAAACCATTTTTCGAGTTTTGAAAAAAATCAGGAATCCCTCCAACCGGACAAGTTACAACAGGAAGTCCAAAAGCCAAACATTCAATCACAGTATTAGGCATTCCCTCACCATATGTTGGATGACACAATATATAAGATTCTTTTAGAAGTTTAACTTTTTCAACTCCGCGTACATAGCCTAACAATTTAACAAACTTAAACCTATTTTGAGCAACATATCTCCTAACATTTTTGTACTCCGGACCAGTGCCGGCAATTAATAATTCTAGTTTTGGATGCTCCTTAATTGTAAGAGCAACTGAATCTATTGTTTCGTATATCCCCTTTTCTCTAAGAATTCTTGAAATAAATAAAATTTTTTTTGTTGCTGTGTTGAATCTTTGATTCAAGATTGAATCAATATTAAGCTCCTTAACAACGTTATCATCTACAATAGTTCTCTCTACAGCCACTGGCTTTTCAATTCCCCATTTTTTTAAAATTGGTACAAAATTCTTTGACAAGACAATAAAATGATCAGCCCTTCCATAAATTGCCCTAAAAATTCCTTGCCCATACTCGGTTATCTTTTTTTCAAAGGATTCATGCCAGCCCCTTATAAAGACCACGCACTTTTTTCCAAAAAATTTACTCATCAGAAGAAAAACACTGTCTCTTCCTAATGCCTTGAAACCAAGGGAGGGGTTAACCATCACAATTTCAGGAGCATCTTTACTTTTTAGTAACCTGTAAAAATTAAAGTAATCTGAAAAAAACCTTTTAAGCTTTTGAAAAATTCCCCTTTCATCAGGACGGCTGCCAACTACAAAATGGGTAACCCTACAAGAAAATTTCCCCCTGATCTTGCTGTAATAATTGCCAACCCCTCCTGGGTCATTAAAGTCGGTGTGCAAAATTACGACATGCATGGCTTCTTCCTACCTTCAGCCACTGCCCTGTAAAGACGAATATAATCATCTATCATGCGCTCCAGGCTAAAATCTGTTTCAAGTCTCCTTCTTCCAGCCTTACCAAAGCTCTTTGCAAGCTCCTTATCATCTATGAAGCGAAGTATTGCCTTGGCAAGGGCTTCAGGAGCCCGCGGGGGAACTATAAAGCCGGTCTTACCATCCACCACTATCTCACTGTTTCCGCCTGATTCAGTGGCTACAACAGGCTTTGACAGGGCCATATACTCCATGATGGTATTTGATATCCCTTCGCCGTGAATATCAGGATTTGAAGCAAGCACACCTACATCCATAACATTTATAATAGATTCAACATTGCTCTGTCTTCCAAGAAAGAGAAATCTCTCTTTAAATTCTTTGGGCACCATTGCCCTTATATCAGGAAGATTCTTGCCATCGCCAACTGCAACAAAAGTAACATCTCTCCCTTTAGAAAGAATCAAAATGCCTGCTTCAACAAAAACCTTATAATCCTTCTTGTCAGAAAATGATGCTACCATGCCAACAACCGGCCCTTGCCCAAGGGAAAATTTCCTACGCACTTCTTCAGAAGATGCGAGATTTTCAATGCGTCTAAAGTCAAATCCGTTGTAAATACAACAGGCCTTTCTATATGGAACCCGATAGACCTCAAGAGCTGCCATGGAATTAGAAACCACCACATCTGAAAAAGGAAAGGTGAGACGTCCAATAAGATAATCCTTGTGCCTTAGACCAAGATTCGGCGGGGCACTTCTAAGAAAACCATTAACAAACCTGATATCAAGGGCCTTTACTATGGGAAGGGCATAAAATGAACACATGGAACTCCAACTGTGAAGAATGGAAGGCTTTATCTCTCGAAGCAGTTTGAAAAGACGCGGAAAGATTCCAAAGTCCTTTTTGCATCTTCTAAGAAGCACATATATATTTACATTTATTCCAGTAAGGTCATAGTGACACTCATCAGACATGGTAATGACGTGACTTTCAACCAGTCCGCTTGAGCTAAAACCTTTTAAAAGCTCAACCAGCTGCCTTTCTTTTCCACCACAACCAAGGCCGTCTATGAATTGAACAACCCTCAACATCAGGCATCCTTCCACAAAAAATAGGCAAGAAGAAGAAAGAGACGCTTTCCGTGCTCTATCCCCTGCCCGTGCTCGTCAAGAAGCCTTCTTACATAGGTTACATCAAGGAACTCGTCTGATCCTGAGAAAATCTCCTTTGAAAAATCATGCCAGTCTTTTTTGAACCATCGGGTTAAGGGAAGACCAAACCCCTGCTTTCTTTCAAGCTCAAGCTCCTTTGGAAGTATTCGTTTTGCATATTCCTTTAAAAAATACTTGGTGCGCCTACCCCTAACCTTCATGTGCCAAGGCACCTTCTGCATGGCGAACTCGCCAACACGAAAATCTAAAAGTGGGGCTCTGGTCTCAAGGGCCACTTTCATGCTCATCCTGTCCACTTTCACTAAAACGTCGTCAATCATGTAATTCCTTGCATCAAGGTAGGTAATTCTCGTCAAGTAATCAAGCTGTCGCACCTTAGCCTTATCCAAAAAGGCAATGTAGTTCCTCTCAGGCGCATCAAGCTCTTGCCCCAACTCCTCAAGGACCTCTCTTGAAAAAAGCCTTTTCCTCTTTTCAATCCCAAAACATGAAACATTAAGCCTGCTTACAAAGGCATGGTCTGGAGATAGGGCAAGACGGGCAAGCTCTCTTTTGCCTTTGGCAGAATCGGGCAAGAATTCAGAAAGCCTTCCCACCAAGGAACAAAGTGGCCTTCCCATAAGTGATGCCACCTTTTTGGCCACCAATGCATTTGCATAGTGAGAGTATCCACCAAAAAGCTCATCCCCTCCATCTCCTGAAAGGGCAACTGTCACATATTCTCTTGTGACCTTACACACAAAATAGGTTGGGATGAGGGATGGGTCGCCAAAGGGCTCATCAAAATGGCGCACAAGCTCAGGCAAGATCTCAAGAACCTTTGGCCTTAAAATGAATTCCTTATGATTTGTCTTAAAGTGCTTTGCAACTATTCTGGCATAAGGCAACTCGCTGAATCCGCTTTCCTCAAAGCCGATACTAAAGGTTTTTACCGGTTCCTTTGAAAGCCTGCTCATGGTGGCAACCACAAGGCTTGAATCTATCCCGCCACTTAAAAAGGCGCCAAGGGGCACATGACTGATCATGCGCTTTTTAACTGCATCTGTAAAAATCTCATGAAATTCTCTAAACAACTTATCTTCATCATGTTCCAGAAATCGCTTTGGCCCATCATCCTCATCCATGAGAAGATCCCAATATTGCCAAAGGGTCAGATTATCTCTTTCAAGATCAAGCACAAAGGCATGGGCAGGCGGCAACTTACTGATTTCCTTATAGATTGAGGCATTATTGCCAGTATATCCAAAGGCAAAGTAGTGGTTTAGCTGGAAAAGATCCAACTGTCTTGAAATCTTTTGGTGAAATAAAAGGGCCTTTATCTCAGATGAAAAGGCAAAAAATCCATTTTTTCTGCAGTAATAAAATGGCTTTTTGCCAAATCTATCTCTTGCTCCAAAAAGCTTTTTGGCCCTTTTGTCATAAAGACAAAAGGCAAACATACCATTCAGGTAATGAAGGCAGTCTGTCCCCCAATGACAGTAGGCCTTAAGGATAACCTCCGTGTCGCTGTCTGTATGAAAAGAGTAACCCTTTTTTATTAAAAATTCTTTTAATTCAAGATAGTTATATATCTCGCCATTAAAAACAACAATTAGACCTTCAGCCTTATCCTCCATTGGCTGATGGCCTGATGGCGAAAGATCTAAGATGGCAAGGCGCCTGTGACCAAACCCTAACCTCTGCTCTTGGTCAAACCAAAGACCTCTGGCATCAGGCCCCCGGTGAGCCAATGAATCGCACATCCTTGAAAGAAGTGCCTTATCAACCTGATCCCTGCCATCAAAGACCCCTACTATTCCGCACATCAAATGCTCCCAACAGACTTCATGAAGGTTTTTAAAGTTTTCTACTAAATCGTTTTTAAAAAGGCGGCCATACGGGGGATAAGGGCCCTTACAGTGTAATTTTCCAGAAAAAACTCCCTGCTTTTTTTTGACAATCGCTCCCACCTGGCCTTATGGTAATACAGCTCTTCCAACCTGCTAACCAGCTCCTCCTTTGTTGATGCAACAAGGCCCAGAGAATTTCTTGCCACAATTTCGTCTGGATCAAAGGTTGTAACAACAGGTGTTCCGTAGTTCCACGCCTCAAGAAACGTGGTTGGAAAGCCTTCAAGAACCGAGGTGCAACAAAGACATTTGCAAGACAGATAGAGCTCCCTCAACTTGGCATCAGACACCTTTCCGTGATGGATGATGTTCCTTTTTTCCTGAAAAAGGTTTAGGATATGGTTTTCATACTCACTTTCCCTATTTGCAGCTCCCACAACGTGAAAGGTTATATCTGGAAACCTTTCTGCAAGAAAAGGCAACCATTCAGGCCGCTTGTTCTTATCAAGACGCCCAACCCACAAAAGCCCCTTTCGCTCTTCAAAACCCTTTGCCAGTTGTCTGAACTTGTCTTCCGGGGTCGCCCACGAGCAAGGAAGAGGTATCACCATTGAATCCAGCCCAAACCTTTTAGAAACCATATTAGCCTGTCTCTTGGACTGAACTATTATGCCGTCTGAAAGCCTGAGCCCAAGTTTGTATATAAGGGCCTCCTTGGTTGACGGCGTTGAGGTCAACTGCTCGTTGCAGTCTCCGTCACTTGCCACAAGAAAAACAAACTTTCTACCAAGAAGCCTTGCACATATAGCTGCAAGCCCGGTCTCAGAACCTGCTCCCATCTGCAGATAAACCTTTGCATCTGCCTTTTTCATTGCCTCAAGCATCTTAAAAAGCCTTGGATAAAAAAATCCGATTAAAGGAAACCCTTCTTCAGGGCCATAGGCAGCAATAACATCCATGCCTTCGATTTTTTTAAAGCGGGCCAAACCGTGGTCAAAGGTTATAAAGGAAACCTTATTGTTGAACTCCATAAAGGAATGAGCAAGGGAGACCAACTGCTTTTCAATGCCGCCAAGATACCTTGGTGGCTGTATTCCTGCCAGAAGGTCATGACACTTGAGGCCTATTATGCAAAT
>CAYMRT010000131.1:0-9087 GCA_964392885.1 uncultured Desulfobacterales bacterium
TGCTCAAATGGATGCATGAAAGCAAGCAATATTTCAATTGAATTATCTTTTTTATTATCAACAATTGAACTTGATGGCAAAATGGCACCAAAATGAGCAAAGCTTTTACAGGAAGATAAAAGAACGATTGCCAAACTTAAAAATATAGCTAGCTTTTTAAACATAGTTGTGCCCTCTCTTTTTGGGTACACACTTTATGACAACCAGAAAGCGTAGTCAATATTTTTTTTTCGTAACACGACATTCATCAAAAAATATAATCTTTTCATAATAAGTAATTTACTATAAACTAATTTTTATATGTTTATTGATAAAGTATTTAAAAACATATTTTTCCAAATCCTTGCTCCTGATTCTCTTTTAAAAAACAAGTACTTGTCTTTTAAAAAGATTCTTGAAGCAGATAGAAATGCACACATTTACTTAGCAGAACTTGAGACGCTTTTCTATGAAAAAAAAGCTGTGGACTGTTTTAAAATAGGCCAAATCTATGAAAAGCTCTCCATGTCTGTTAAAGATATGATAGAGGGACTCATTGAGCTCTCGCCAATTAAATACACATCTCTTAGAGATTATTACAAAAAAATAGATTTTTATTGCAGGCTTATTCTTGAACCTAAATATTATGATACTAGAGCACCTTATGTGCTTTATCCTGATTCATCTTTTAAAGAGAAATTAATCAAAGAACAACTCACTGGCGGAAAGGGTTATAACCTTTTAGTATTAAAACAAATACTTGGTCTTCCTGTGCCAGATTTTTTTATTATTACAACAAATAGTTTTTTTTCATTCTTAGAAGCAAACAATCTCAAAACAGCCATTTTTAACAATCTTATAAAAATAGATATATCAAATACAGAAACTATCCAAAAATATTCAAAAAACATAACTTCACTAATTAAAAATGCTGAAATTCCAATAGAAATTCAAAATGCAATTCAAAAAGCAATAAAAAAAATATCAAAAATAAAAAATCAACGATATTCTATTAGAAGCAGTGCTGTTTCAGAAGATAGTAGTCATTCTTTTGCAGGTCAATACAAAACTATTCTTAACATTAAAGAAAATGAAATTCTTGATGGATACAAAGAAATAGTTTCAAGTAAATATAAACCTAATGCAATATATTATAGAATAAAAATAGGCTATTGTGATCTTGAAACACCTATGGCATGTATTGTCCAGAAAATGATACTTCCAAAAGTAGCAGGTGTAGCTTATTCAATTGATCCTGATTTTGAAAATGACAAATATATACACATATATGCTACAAAAGGGCTTGGAGAAAAAGTGGTATCAGGAACTACTCTTCCATGCGAAATAAAAATTCCAAGAGAAACTTTAATAAAAAACAAACCCGTTTATGTAACTCAAGACTCATTAATAACTGCAAATCAAGCTAAAGAGTTATGTAACTATCTCATAAAGATGGAACAACATTTCAATACAAATATAGACTGTGAATGGTGTATAGATATCTACAATAATCTCTACATTCTTCAGGCAAGGCCACTTATAATAAACAAAGAAAAAACACAAGAGACACTTTCAAAACACATTGGTCTTCCAATAATAAGCAAAGGAGGAATCACTGCTTCTGGAGGCATTAAATCTGGTCATGTACACTTGGTTTTTAATAAAAATGACTTATTAAAAACCCCTAACAAAGCCATCTTAGTAGCTGAGTCAATGCCACCAGAATATGTAGTAGTATTTGAAAGAGTCAATGCAATAATAAGTGAGAAGGGGTCAGCAGCAAGCCACTGTGCCTCTGTGGCCAGAGAGCTAAAAATTCCTTTTATATGTGGAGTAAAAAATGCTTTAAAATTGTTAAAAGAAAAACAAGCTATTACAGTTGATGCTGACTCTTGTATTATCTATAAAGGATTGATGCCTGACAATGTTTTAAAAAATTTTAAATCAAACTACACTCAAAATTCACAATCTCCTAGGAGCTTAATGCTAAAACAACTTCTAAAGCTTGCCTGTCAACTAAGCTTAGTCGATCCAAGTGCAGAAAACTTTCGGCCAGAAGGATGTAGATCTCTCCATGACATAATTAGATTCGTCCATGAAACTTCAATGAGAGAAATGTTTTACATAGGATCAAAGGGAGGATTAAGCAAAAGGGGAACTAAGCGTCTTATAAGCAATTTACCACTTATCTTTTTAGTACTTGACGTTGGAGGAGGGCTTGATCCTAATGTTAAACTCCAAAAATCTATTACTCCTAATGACATTAAATCATTTCCTATGAAATATTTTTGGCAAGGACTTTCTGACAAAAATATTAAATGGGAACACGGAGAACACTTTGCATGGAATGACTATGACTCTATAATGCTTGCAGGAGGAATCACACAAAAGTATTCAGCAGAGCTTGCCAGTTACGCAATACTTGCCTCAGACTACATGAATCTTAATATAAGATTTGGATACCATTTTACTCAAATTGATGCCCTTTGCACAGGTGAACCAGAAAATAATTACATCTTTTTTAGGTTTGCTGGAGGAGGCGGCCAATTGACTGGGAGAATAAAAAGAGCCATTTTTCTAGTTGAAGTTCTTGGCGAATTTGGTTTTGATGCTAAAAATACAGGCGAATTTGTTGAGGCAAAATTAAAAAATATCACAAAAGACAAGGCTAAAGACATACTGATAAAAATAGGAAAACTTGTAGCTGCAACCAGACAAATGGATATGTATTTAACAGAAGAAAGTGAACCTAAAAAACTTGCTAAAGAGTTTTTAAAAGGCAAGACTAATTTTTCCAGTAAATAGTTTTTTTACCTATGTCAAAATATGAAATTACATGGATAACACCCAACTTGGCTGTTGGATATGCTCCTATGTCTTACGAAGACCTTGAAGAGATTAAAAAGGCAGGCATATCAGCTATTGTCAATTTATGTGGTGAATATTGCGACTTACATGAAATAGAAGAAAAAGCTGGTTTTGATGTATATTATTTGCCCATTCCAGATGAACATGCTCCAGATATTGAGACTATGGAAAAGGCCTTGGATTGGCTGGACGAAGCTATATTTTTAGGCAAGAAAGTGTTAGTGCATTGTAAACATGGAATAGGCAGAACAGGAACCTTCGTTACTGCTTATTTAATAAGAAAAGGGCTTGGATACAAAAAAGCCAGTGAAAAACTAAAAGGCACCCGTGCAGGATCAAGTAGCTGGAGTCAGTGGAGGCTTCTAAAAAAATACGACAAGGTACAAAAACCTCTTACCATTAGAGAACCAACATTAGAAAACAAGGGCAAAGTTGATCTTTCAGTCTATTTCTCGAAATATGAACAGGTGGTTGATGCAGTTAATGAGCTAATAAATAAACATAAATCTCTTTGTGGAAGGGATAATATAGAATGCTGTAAAAAATACTTTGAAATTTCTTTTTTAGAAGCACTTTATTTACAAAATTATCTAAACACCAAAGTAAGCCTTAAAAAAAGAAAGGCCCTTATAATAAAGGCAAACAATGTATTGAAAGAGATTCAAAAACTTAAATCTGAAATTCCTAACGATAAGAATTTTGAAAAAAATAAATTTTTTTTGCAAAAATATGAAGAAACAAGCCTATTATGTCCTCTTCTAGAAAATAAGTCATGCCTTGTTTTCAATATTCGACCAATTAGATGCAGAGTATATGGTTTAAATGTTGACAAGGCAAAACTCGAATCCATTAAGCAGGTATTATTTGAAGTATCACGCATGCTTTTTTTTGCCCTCTCGGGTAAATTTCTTGAACCCGGTGCCTTACAGTTCTCTTGTGCTGAAGTTATATCTGGTCGCTTTATGGAAAAATATTTCAAATATGCCGCTAATTCAAAAGAACAAAAATTCTAAGGTTAAAACAAATTAAAATGCAATCTGCAACGTTACAAACTACTTATAAAATATTTGTTGTCTGTCCTCCAGGTATAGAAAGTATATTATTAAACGAATTAAAAACTATTGGCATTCAAGGAAAACAAGTTAAAGGAGGAGTTGAATTTAACGGAGACTTGGTAAGTCTTTATAGTGCAAATTTATGGCTTAGAAGTGCTAGTAGAGTACTTGTAAGAATTGGTCAATTTAAGCTTCTCTCTCTTAAAGAAGCTCCTGAAAGATTTTCTAAGTATCCTTGGGAAATATACTTAGGCTATCAGACTAAAATTAGAGTTAGGGCAGCATGCCATAAGTCAAAAATTTATCATTCAGATGCCATTTCAGATAGATTAGCTCAAGGCATTTCAAAGAGGCTCAAAAGAGACATAAAAATTGTTAAAGAAAGTCAGAATCCAAAAGCTCCTCTTATTTTCATCAGGCTTTCTAGAAACAAATGTACTATTAGCGTTGACAGCAGTGGCGAGCACTTATACAAAAGAGGCTATAAAAGGTTTACAGTCTCTGCTCCACTTAGAGAGAATCTTGCCGCTGCGATGCTTCTTGCTTCAAACTATAATGGCAATAAGCCTTTGTTAGATCCATTTTGTGGCAGTGGCACTATTTTGACAGAGGCTGCAATGATTGCCTGTAGAATGCCTCCAGGGAAAAGAAGAAAATTTGCTTTTATGAAATGGAAAAATTTTGACAAGTCTCTTTGGACAAAGATACTTCAACACTCTGAAAACTTTGTTAAAACCCCATCTGCTCCAATTATTGGCATAGATAAAGATGAAAATGCTATAATTGCAGCAACCTCTAATATTCAAGAAGCAGATTTATATGAATTTATTACTATAAAAAAACAAGACTTTTTATCGTTTATTCCAACAAATATTCCTACAGGAATTATAGTAACAAATCCGCCATACGGGAAACGCACTAAAGAAAATGACAGCCTACTGGATTTTTACTCAGCACTTGGCAAACATCTAAGATCTAAGTTCGTTAATTGGCAAATAAATCTTATTTTGCCTAAGAATTACTCAAATCTAAAACGTAGTCTTGGGATTCCACTTAAAAGGATAACCACTTTTTCAAATGGTGGTATAAAGGTTGATCTCTTAACAGGAACTCTTTAGTATAAAATTATATGGAAATACAGGAAAGTATTGTTCCAGAATCTCTACTTGAAGCCTGGAAAGAGATTAAGCAACCATCCGTTATTCATAACGCAGAAAGGTGTCTTGTGGCAAATCGTGCCTTTTTAGACCTTTTTGCCATAAAGAGACATGAACCGATTGAACATCGTTATATGGCAGAATTTATTTCTCCATGGTCTTCCTATCACTTGCGGCTTGGAATAAGGCAAGCCCTTGGTAGAAGAGATGATGGAAAAGATTTTGATATAGAGGTAATCTCTTGCCCTTATTACACTAACAATGAAGGAATGATTTATCAAACCATTGTAAAAGACATTTCACAAATGAAATCGTGGGAAGACAAAGTCTTGCAGTCTGAACGTCTTACAGCAATGGGTAAACTTGCAGGTGAGATAGCTCACGAAATTAACAATCCCCTTGGCGGGATTCTTCTTTATGCAAATCTGGTAAAGGAAGATCTTCATCAAGATCATCAGGCTGTTATCAATTTAGATAAGATTATAAAGCTTGCTACAAAATGCAGAATAATTGCAAAGGGACTATTAAATTTTGGGAAATCTTCGTCAAGAAGTTATGCCCCCTTAGACCTCAATTTAATTATAAAAGAAATGTTTTCCCTTATTGAAGATCATAAGCTTTTCTCCCATATTGACACTTTTTTTAATCTCGAGCCTGAACTACCGCATTTAATGGGAGATAAAAGCCAAATAGAACAGGTGATCATAAATCTTATGATAAATGCTGCAGAGGCAATGGAAGGAAAAGGTAAGCTCATTATTACTACTAAAAGTTTAAATGAAGAGTCAACAGTTGAACTTTTGGTTGATGATTCAGGTCCAGGAGTTAGCCAAGATATTAGGCTAAAGATATTTGAACCTTTTTTCACAACAAAAACCCACAGAGGTGGTACTGGACTTGGCCTTTCTATAACCCATGGAATTGTTCAGCGTCATGGTGGAAACATTACTGTAGAAACTAGCCCTATGGGAGGGGCTAGATTCAGGATCCATTTACCATTAGATGATAGAAGATAAGCTTAGCCATGAAAGAATCCATTTTAATAATAGATGATGACTCAGCCATCAGAGATGGCTGCTTTCAAGTTCTTTCAAAAAGTGGCTATGAGGTAATGAAAAGTGCCACAGGTAAAGAAGGTTTAGAAAAGATTGAAAAATACGATTTCGATCTAATTTTAGTGGATTTAAAACTCCCAGACATTAATGGACTCGACTTGATTAGAGAAATAAGACAAAAGGACATCTCTGTACCAATTGTGGTAATTACAGGATATGGCACTATTCAAAATGCCGTAGAAGCAATGAGGCTTGGAGCTAATGACTTTTTGCCAAAACCCTTTGAGCCAGCAGAGCTTCGTCTAGTGGTAAAGAGAAATCTTGCTACCCACAGGCTTGCACTTGAAAATCTCTATCTTAAAGAAGAGCTTAGAAAAAAAGAAGGAGACCATAAAATCATTGGAAAAAGTCCCCAGATGAAGGCACTTTTTCAACAAGTCCAACGAGTAGCAGCAACAGATAGCACTATTTTAATAACAGGTGAAAGTGGCACAGGAAAAGGACTGTTAGCTCGATATATTCACGAACATAGCAACAGAAAAGACTTTCCTTTCGTTTCTGTTGATTGTTCGACTCTTGTTCCAACTCTCTTCGAAAGTGAGCTATTTGGTCATGTAAAAGGGGCTTTTACTGGAGCCGAAGCCAATAAGATAGGTAAGTTTGAACTTGCAAATGGAGGGACTCTCTTTTTAGATGAAATAGGAAATGTAAACTTAGAGCTTCAAGCAAAACTCCTAAAGGCCGTTGAAGAAAAAGAAATTAGCAGAGTAGGAAGTCACAGGGTAACCCGTGTTGATGTAAGAATAATCGCTGCAACTAATAAAGATCTAAGGCAGGAAGTAGAAAAAGGTACATTTAGAGAAGACCTTTTTTTTAGATTAAACGTACTTGCACTAAGGACACCTCCCCTTAGGGAAAGAACCGGAGACATTCCAGAACTGGTAAGATATTTCTTGAAGCTCTTTGGTGAAAAATATAATAGGCCTAATCTCAAAATAACTCCATCTGTACTTGCTATCTTTGACAAATATAGATGGCCAGGAAATGTTAGGGAGCTGGAAAACATAATTGAACGTCTTGTAATTTTTTCAAGAGACAATGTAATTGATGTAGAAGACCTAAATCTTGCAGGGGTAAGAATTGGTGAAAGGATCCCTACATCAAAAGAAAAAAGAGAAGCGACTGAATACGATTTTGAAGATGAAGTATTAAGTTTAAATGAAATGGAAAAAAGACATATCTTACGAGTGTTAAAAAAAACAAATGGGAATAGGAGTGAGGCAGCAAGACTTCTTGGCATTGATAGAAAGACCCTAAGGCAAAAACTTAAAAAATGGGGAATAAGTTAGACTTTGATATAGGAATTGTTAGCTATAATTCTTATAAAGAGTTAGATATATGCCTAAAAAGTTTATTAAGACATGATAATGAACAAATAAATAAAATTATTATAGTAGAAAACGGAAATATTAACTTAGCTAATATAATAGCCACAAAGCCCTACAACGGAAAATGTGAAATTATTTTACCAAATAAAAATCTTGGTTTTGCCAGGGCCTGCAATTTAATTATAAAAAAATCGAAAGCCCCTTTTCTTTGCCTTTTAAATCCAGATACAGAGACCCAAAAACCTTTTTTAAAAAAGGCTAGCAAGTATTTTGAACAAAACCCTAGTATTGGAATAATAGGACCAAAGATTCTAGAAAAAGATGGGAATGTGCAGGGATCTGCAAGAGCATTTCCATCTCTTATGACTGCATTTTTCGGAAGAAATACCTTTTTAACAAAGCTATTTCCAAACAATCCAATTACTAGAAAGAATATAGTTAGCGTTAAAAGCACTGTGCCTACAACTGTTGATTGGGTATCAGGTGCCTGCATGATCCTTAGGAAACAAGCAATCTATGATGTAGGGTTTATGGATGAAAATTTTTTTATGTATTGGGAAGATTGTGACTGGTGTAGAAGATTTTGGCAAAAAAATTGGCAAGTGATCTATCATCCAGACATTGGCCCAATAAAACATACAGGAGGGACTTCCAGTAAACAACAAAGACTTAGATGCCACTACTGGTTTCATAAAAGTGCAATAAGACTGTATCTTAAATATGATGCAACTCCTCTAAAAATTGGAAGCATTCTCTGTGTAACAGGCGGCCTTTTACGCTTTTTTTTATTAATACCTTATATTTTCTATCAAAATGCCAAATAAAGTTACAACTCAACTATTTGAGGCCTTAAAAGTATAACAAGCTCTCTTTTGCGAACATATTTTTTTTCACTCTTAAAAGCATATCCAATTACAGGTATATCTCCTAAGATGGGCACCTTATTGCCCTCTGTACCAGTAATTTCATCTATAATTCCACCAATAATTAAAAGTTGACCATTTTTCACCCTAGCCATAGTAGTCATTTCTCGCAAATTAACCTGTGGTAGTTGAACCATTGCATAACCTGTCAAAAAACTGCCAAATTCAACTTTATCCATCTCTTCAATTGGCTTTACCAAACGGCTATTAACAGGAGTAAGCTGCAAAATAATCTCATCATCAGAAGTAATATTAGCTATTACTCCCAAACCAATTCCAGATAATACGTCTTTAGTCTCAATTGTATACGAAACGGTTCCTGTACCGCCAGTTGTATCATTAACTACCGTTGTCACTCTATCCACATATCTTGTAGTTCTACCACCTGTAATCATTGCAGGCTGCCCATTTAACAAAGAAATTTTAGGATTAGATAGGACATTTACCTTTCCAAATTCATTCAGAAAATTTACAACAAGATCAAAGGCCTCTCTTGTCATTGTAACACTTTCTAAAAACTTTATGCCATCAGTTGGATAAATTTGCCCATTGTCACCAAAAGTCATTAGAAAATTAAATTTAGAATCTTTTAATAACTGACTCCAATCTATGCCTTTACTTTGAACATCATCTAATTGTACTTCTAATATTTTGGCTTCAAT
>CAYMRT010000132.1:0-3470 GCA_964392885.1 uncultured Desulfobacterales bacterium
GTAATTATAGCACAAAGCCATATTAGAATTATTAAAACTTATAAAAAAGTAGCACAAACTACTGCTACAGTATTAATCCAAAGAAAAACAGGAACAGGTAAAGAACTTATTGCATGATATATTAATCAGTGCATTAAAAGAAAAAATTTTTATAGTAGAAAACTGTGGAGCTTTGCCCATCAATTTAGTAGAGAGTGAATGGTTTGATCATAAAAATGGAACATTTACTAGTGCAATAAATGAACTCAAAATATCTTTGAGGCTGCTGATGGTGGGACTATTTTTTAGATGAGATAGGAGAAATCCCTTTATCTATTCGTTTTACAAGAAGGTGAGTTTAGAGCAGTTGGTTCCAATAAAATATAAAAAAATTAATGTTTTCCAAATTACCATTCCGCCTTTAAGAAAAAGGAAGGAAGATATTATTCCCTTGCACAGTATTTTATTAAAAAATATTCTCAAAAATTAAAAATACATCCTCCAACACTTGATAAACAAGTTAAAAAACTACTTACAACCTTTGATTGGCCAGGCAATATTAGAGAACTTAAAAATGAGATGGAAAAGGCGGTAATTTAGCTAGCTCTAATCCCCTATATAACTAAAGCAGAACTATCAAAAAAAATAAAAAGCTATCCAACAACAGATAAAAAGATCCTATCATTGTATCCATCTCATTAAAAAACATATTGGTCTTATACTTTGCCGTCCAACGTTTGACCTCAGGTTTTGGTGTACTCATTTTCCCCCTGCCTGCATTATACCACTTTTCCGTCGAGCACCAGCAATTCTAGAATCATGACTTTGAGTTTACGAATCAACTCTTCCATTTCAATTCCCAACGGTAAAAGATACGTCTTGAAACACCAAAGGCGTCGATGGTGGCTTGAAGACTGCAGATTTGCAACGCACTCCTTTTGTTTAGGAGTGCTAAAGGTTTCTGAACTTTTCCATTCCTAAAAGTGCCAGGAGAGGGCGTCGGGCAGTTTTAACCCGCACGACTTATAAAACCCGTTTAGAAAAAGTTGATATGCTTAGTGTTTCTTGCGCTTTAAGAAGGGCAGGAACCCAAACCCCGCAGCTAAGAGCACCACTGTGGTAGGTTCAGGTACAGGGTTGCTCGACCTATCGGGATTAATCAAAAGACCATGATAACCCCCCCAATAAGAAAAATCATGATACATCCCCACGATCTGCCCGCTGTCATTTATGTCATAAAAACGTGTACAGTAACCCCCTAGGTAATTCAAGATCTGAAAACCATTTGTAGGATCATACAAAAAACCATGATAACCCACCGCATCATGATATGTGCCCACGATCTGGCCATTGTCGTTTATGCCATAAAGATATGTATAACTAGCCCCTGGGTAATCCAAGGTCTGGAAGTTATTTGTAGTTGTAGGGTCATACAAAAAACCATGAGTACCCACCGTACCCACGATCTGGCCATTGTCGTTTATGCCATAAAGATATGTATAACTAGCCCCTGGGTAATCCAAGGTCTGAAAACCATTTGTAGGATCATACAAAAAACCATGATAACCCACCGCATCATGATATGTGCCCACGATCTGCCCGCTGTCATTTATGCCCCAAGGCTCTGTATAAGTGGACCCTGGGTAATTCAAGGTCTGGATAGTATAAGCATGGGCATTATTTAGGCTAGCAAAAATAAAAAAAAGAAGTAAAAACAGAAAAAAAAGATATCTCATCTTTTCCTCCTTATATAACATTCTTTATATTTGTGCTGCAAAAAATATGCTACAAAAAAATCAAATTACTGACTTGAGCTTAAAAATAATTTTTTTAAGCTCAAATAGCTTTTAAAATTGAAAAGGACTTCTTAAGAGTTAAGAGTGAAAAAATTTTTACTAGTATTGGAAAACTCTTTCACTCCCAGAGTTTCAAGCACACCAGGCAGGGTGTAGACGCAAGCATAGATGTTACAGAATAGAGGCAGCTTTATTAAAGAAAATCCAGCCCTATTATACGGAAAAGGCCTAAAAAGGCTTTTTTGTGGGATGAACCAGCTCCTTTTCGGTGATTGAACCTCAAGCATTGCAACAATGTACAATGTAATGACCCCTGATTTTGCACAACTTAAGTTGCTATTGCCATTACCTCAGATAGTGCCTGATACCCCAGACCTCTCCTTCTTGTAGTACCTGGTCCAATTCCCTATCACCTCCCTTGCTTCCTCGAGACTCTCAAGTTTGTACTGCCAAATATATTCTCTCTTTAGCCTCCTGATAAATCGTTCCACTAAACCGTTTTGCTCTGGTGTGTATGGTGTAATGAATTCTTGCCTTTGCCGTTGTTGTGTATCTCTTTGACATAAATATCAAGCTGTTATCGCTTCGAAGTATCAATGCCCCTAGAACTCGTCCCAAACTGCCAAACTGAAAAATCACGGCTTCCTCCAAAGCCGCCTATGCTGTTACTCCCTTTCCTTTAGAGGTCTAGAAGTCAGACGACCAGCCAACAACTTTCCACGTCACATAATCTATAACCATCGCCAATATGCATATCTTGTCGCTGCCATACCAAACCATTCTTAGATCCGTAATCCATCTCTCATTAAATTTAATGATAGAAAAATATACGTGATTTGTCAAGGGAAAGTGTCAAATACATCTTTGTAGATGGAGTTAACTTCCGCATATTGAGATTGTACCTGTTCTTGTGGCCATTGGTGTAACAGGGGCAGGTCACAGATTGGTGCTTCAATCTGGGGATAAAGAATCAGCCTCTAGGTGGCGCTCTTACCCCCAAATGTCACTTTGGGCCTTGAAACAGTATTCAAGGAAGAGTTTCCAAAGGCAAAGGAGCAACGTTGCCATGTACATGTGAGCCGGACATATTAGCCAAGTGTTCAAAAAGTACAAAAAGGAATTAGCAGATGATCTTCGTTCCATCTTCTATGCCTCTTCTAAGAAGAAGTCCCTAGAGTCTTATAAGCAGTTTAAAGAGAAATGGGGGATGGAATTTCCCATCTGCTGTTTTAAATCAGTGCTTAAGCTTTTTCAGTTTCACTAAGGAGGAATGGATATCTTTACGCACTACCAACATCATTGAGAGATTGAACAAGGAGTTCAAACGCAGGAAGAGCTTCATGGAGGTAGTAGTTGGGGAAGTAGCCGTCTCCTGGCTTGAAGATGGGATTGCTATTTGTGGTCAAACCCTATAAGAAAGTGTGATAAAAATCTACTAGTTATGAGAAAAATGGCCTGGAATAATTTCACACAAAAAGGTTGATACTGCTCATTTGATATCAATATTGTTAAAAAGAAAGCAACGATAGCTAATTAAATTTATCTATGCTTAATAATTATGCATGTCATAAGCTGAAAGAGAATTAAGACAAAATAAAATGAGACTTTCTTGTGGTTATACAATGATTCTTAAAATAATCTGTTATCAAATAACTAATCTTCTATAGTTTTACTCTTTCTAAATTGCTCTAAAAT
>CAYMRT010000133.1:0-7983 GCA_964392885.1 uncultured Desulfobacterales bacterium
TGCACACAGTCTTGAAGGATTTCCGCCTGAAAAATGGCAGCCTCTTGAGGAACATTTGAAAAATGTTGCTGAGCTTTCAGCCAAGTTTGCCGCTGAATTTGGAGGAGAAAAGTGGGCATATCTGGCTGGTCTTTGGCATGACTTAGGAAAATATTCTCCATCTTTTCAAGCAAAGCTTTTGCAGGAAAACAACATAGACTCAGATTTTAAATCAAAAGGGCCTGTGATTCATTCTGAGGCAGGTGGACACCTGGCAGTTATTAAGGGATGGCCCGGAGCAGACAGAATACTTTCTTGGTTGATAATGGGGCATCACGCTGGGCTTGCCGATTTTGAAACCGATCTGACTGGAGCAAAGGCTTTAAAGGCCAAAATGCAACACGCTGAGAAATCTCTGGATGTTTTCTCTTATGTTCCAAAATGGATTCTCAACCAGGAAATGCCCAGACAACCCATTCCTAAAGGGGCCTCACCTTCTTTTTTTATAAGAATGCTTTTTTCATGTCTGGTGGATGCAGATTTTTTAGATACTGAAAAATTTATGGATAGCTCGCGTAGCAGAAAAAGGGCTTACAATTACCCTTCTTTGAAAAGACTGCGTGATGACTTCATGGATTACATGAAAAGGTTAATTTCCAATGCGCCAGATACTCAGGTAAATAGGCTTAGAAAGGAAGTTTTTAAAAAGTGTGTTGAAAAATCCCTATTAAATCCAAATGTGTTTTCTCTTACAGTGCCAACTGGTGGGGGGAAGACACTTGCCTCAATGGCCTTTGCAATAAATCATGCTGTTACTTTTGGAAAAAAGCGGATAATCTATGTAATTCCTTATACAAATATCATAGAACAAACAGCCGACGTATTCCGAAAAATTCCAGGTTTTGAAAAGGCAGTTTTAGAACATCATTCCAATCTTGCCGAAGATGATAGAGAAGGTGATAAGTATGTTCATTTGCGTTTGGCTGCTGAGAACTGGGATGCTCCAATCATTGTGACAACGGCTGTTCAGTTTTTTGAATCACTCTATTCTTGTAAAAGCAGCAGATGTCGCAGGCTTCATAATATTGTTAACAGTGTGGTTATTTTTGATGAAGCCCAGTGCATGCCTTCCTCCTATCTACGACCCATTGTTTCAGCCATAAAGGAGCTATATTCCTTTTACAAGGTGACGCCTCTTTTCTGCACAGCAACTCAACCGGTTTTAACCAAGATGAAGGGCATAGATTTTACCTTTAAGGAAGGTTTTGATAAAGAACCTATTGAAATTACAGACAATCCTATAGAACTTTATGAAACATTGAAGCGGGTCAATTTCTTTTTGCACTCACCAGGGCTTGATCCTTTGACCATGGATGAATTGGCAGAAATTCTAAATAAAGAAGAATCTTCTTTACTGTGCATATTAAACTTGAAAGATCAGGCCCGCGAGCTTGCTGGATTGCTGAAAGCTGAAAATGTGTTTCACCTTTCCACTAATATGTGCCCTGCCCATAGAAGGAAGGTCTTGCAGGAAATTAAGGAAAATTTGGATGCTGGAGAAAATGTAAAGGTGGTTAGCACGTCACTGGTAGAGGCAGGGGTGGATCTTGATTTTCCAGTTGTTTACAGGGCGCTTGCAGGGATTGATTCTATAGTTCAAGCTGCTGGCAGATGTAACAGAGAAGGAAGACTTGCTTCCTTGGGGCGTGTAGTGATCTTTAAGCCTGAGAAACAACCAGACTACATCCTTCAGCAGGCTTCTTTGGCAGAAGAGTTTCTACGCAAGGGTTTGAAGGATATAGGAAATCCAAAAGTAATGACCGGTTATTTCAAAAGATGGTATTGGCAACTTGGACATGAGACATTGGATAGGCACAAAATTTTAGAGCTTCTTCACGGAAACAGGCTCAATTACTATTTTCGTTCTGCATCTGAACGCTTCAGACTCATAGAAGACAGGGGCCATGTAGATATTTTAGTGCCTTACGGCAATATGCTTGAGCTTGTAGCAAGGCTTGCAAATGAACCCTGGAATGAGCGCATACTTATTCGAAAACTTCAACAATATTCTGTCTCCATCTTTTTTGAAGAGTTCGACACATTAAACAAAAAAGGCTTGGTTCATAATATAGCCCCAAGGCGTTTTCCTGACTCGCTTTTTATGCTTGATGAAAGCCTTTATGATGAGGCTTGCGGGGTTATTCCTCTAAAAGAATCCACTGGTTCAGAACCAGAAGGTTTTATAATTTAAGTTCAAAGGAGGGAGGGTATGGAAGTTAGTAACCCCTTTAGAATAAAAGTTAGTGGGGATTTTGCCTGTTTTACAAGGCCTGAAATGAAAGTTGAGCGTGTCAGTTATGATGTGATGACGCCTTCAGCCGCCCGGGGAATCCTTGAGGCCATATTATGGAAGCCAGCTATTTCATGGAAAATTCTTAGAATAGACGTCTTAAAACCCATAAGATGGTTCAATATTCGAAGAAATGAAGTTGCATCAATTGTCTCTGTAAGAAATGCACAAGCCGCCATGAATGCAGGCAAAGGAAGGCTTGGTCAGTTCGTGGATATTGGAAAGGAAAGGCAGCAACGGGCTGCCCTGATTCTTCGAGACGTTGCCTATGTGATCCATGCTGTCTTTGAGATGACAGATAAGGCAGGGCGTGATGACAATTTAAAGAAATTTGAGCAAATGTTTTTGAGGCGTGCTGCCAAGGGTCAGTGCTTTCACCGTCCATATCTTGGATGCCGGGAGTTTGATGCCCAGTTTGAACTGATAAAAAAAGATGCTGAAAGCCCCATGCCAATTCAAGAGGATAGAGACCTGGGCTGGATGTTTTTTGACTGGGACTACACCCAAAAGCCTCCTTTGCCTTCTTTTTTTAAGGCTGAACTTAAAAAAGGCATTCTTGATCTTTCATCTGTGGAGGTGAGATCATGATCCTCCATGCCCTTACAGATTATTACAGGAGACTTAGGGAAGAAAGGCCTCAAGATGTCCCTCCCTTTGGATTTGAGAAAAAAGAGATACCTTTTCTCATAGTGCTTGATGAAAATGGCAATTTTGTAACTTTTCGCGACACAAGAATTGCTGAGAAGAAAAGGAAAAAGGCAAGAGAGTTTTTTGTGCCAAAGGGTGAGAAAAAGACCTCTGGCATAAAGGCAAATCTTCTGTGGGACACGCCTATGTATATATTTGGCTTGCCAAAGTTGAAAAAGGGGCAGTCAGAGCCTACAGAAAAAGATATTTCCAAGGCCAGACAAGCCAAAAAGGCCTTTTTTAAGCGGCTCATAGACGTATTTGAAAAGGATTTTGAGGATGAAGGCATAGAGGCAATAATTGCCTTTTTAAAAAAGGAAGATTTTGATGGAGTTTTTTCAAATCCCCTTTGGAAAGAGATAAAAGAGGCTCATCCAAACATGACCTTTGTCCTTTCAGATGATGAAGAGCGTCTCATTGCCCAAAGGCCAAAGGTTATGGAGAGGATCGAAGAGGTCATGCGTCCAGAGGGAAAGATGCAGGCTTGTCTTGTAACAGGAAGGCTGGATGTGCCTGCTGTACTTCATGCTTCAATAAAAGGTGTTTGGGGTGCCCAGAGTTCAGGGGCCAATATAGTTTCATTTAATAAAGACAAAAAATCTTTTTGTTCACAAACGTACTGGGGAAAACAGGGGCTCAATGCCCCGGTCGGCCAGAAAGCAGAGTTTGCCTACACCACTGCCCTTAACTATTTACTTGCCAAAGGTTCGACTCAACGTATGCAGGTTGGGGATACGTCAACGGTTTTTTGGGCAGAACACAGTCATCCTTTTGAAGAGGATTTTTCATGTTTTCTCAGTGAGCCTCCAAAGGATGAGGAACCAGATTATGGAAAGATAAGGGCCCTTTTGAGTGCGGTTAAAACAGGAATTCTTCCAGAAGAAGATTTAATGAACTTTTATGTATTAGGCCTTGCCCCTAATGCATCAAGGCTTTCCATAAGGTTTTGGTATGCAGGCAGTATTGCAGAGCTAAAAAGACGAATAGCCCAACATTTCCAAGATCTTGAAATAATTAAATCTGACAAAGAAAGAGAATATCTCTCGCTTTTTCAAATCTTGGTTGCCATTGCACCAGAAGGCAAGGCAGACAACATCCCTCCAGTTTTGGGTGGCGAGTTGATGCGTTCGATTCTAAATGATTTGCCTTATCCCCGTACTCTTTTGGCAGGAGCCATTAGAAGATGCAAGGCCGAGCAGCAAGTAAACCGTGCCAGGGCTGCCATAATAAAGGCTTGTCTGATAAGGGAAGCACGATTTAGACAAAAGAAATCAAAGGAGGTTTCAATGGCATTAGACAAAACCTATGACAACATTGGATATGTGCTTGGGCGACTATTCGCCGTTTTTGAAAGAATCCAGGAGCAGGCCCTTGGGCTCAATCTCAATAAAACGATTAGAGATACCTATTTTGGTGCGGCTTCAAGTTCGCCACTTGTTACCTTTAGACGTTTGAATGACTTGGCTATTCATCATCTGGCTAAGATCAGAAACAGCGGCGGCAATACTACCTGGCTTGAAAGGCTTCTACAGGAAGTAATGGATAAGGTGCCATCAAGCGGGATACCTTCAATTCTCAGCCTGGAGGATCAGGGACGTTTTGCCGTTGGTTATTATCATCAAAGACAAGATTTTTTCACCAAGAAGGAAGAATCTGAGAACGCTTAAGGAGGTAAAGAGATAATGAGTAATTCAGTAAAAAATAGATATGAATTTGTGCTTTTGTTTGATGTAAAAGATGGCAATCCAAATGGAGATCCTGATGCAGGCAATCTTCCGCGCATAGATCCTGAAACAGCCCAAGGATTGGTTACAGATGTATGCTTAAAAAGAAAGATAAGAAATTACGTAGGACTTAAACATAATGAACAGCCCCCTTATGAAATTTATGTAAAAGAAAAGGCAGTGCTGAATCGGCAGCATGAAAGGGCCTATAAGGCTTTAGGGCTTGAACCTGAAAAAAAGAAGCTCCCCAAAGATGAAGAACAGGCAAGGAAGATAACCAAGTGGATGTGCCAAAACTTTTTTGACATTAGGGCCTTTGGAGCTGTTATGTCAACCGAAGTTAATGCCGGACAGGTTCGTGGCCCGGTTCAGTTGACATTTGGACGGAGTATAGATCCGATCTTTACAGCAGAACATAGTATCACGCGGATGGCCGTTACCAATGAGGCTGATCTGGAAAAAGAGCGGACTATGGGACGGAAATTCACAGTGCCTTATGCCCTTTACAGGGTGCATGGTTATGTGTCAGCTCCCCTTGCTGAACAGACCGGTTTTTCAGAAGAAGATTTGGAGCTTTTGTGGGAGGCATTAATGAATATGTTTGATCACGATCGTTCTGCCGCCAAGGGAGAGATGACAAGCCGCAAGCTGATAGTCTTCAGACATGATTCAAAACTTGGAAATGCTCCAGCCAATAAGCTTTTTGATCTTGTTAAAGTTGAAAGGAAAGACAACACATGTCCTCCAAGGGCATTTGAGGACTATAGAGTTATAATCGAGGCGTCGGAGTTGCCAGAGAATGTTGAATTGGTGGAAAAGCTTTAAATAACAAATTAAGCACAGAAACTTCCTATCATTTATTTAGTGCAATAGGCAATTAAACTTTTTGTAGAATAAAATTGTTTTAATTAGCCTAGTTATGTAAATGTTAGTTTTTTTATGATGAAGTTATATTCTGATGATCAGTTGCTGCCGTTGTCATCATTACAACATTACTTATTTTGTAAGCGCCAATTCGCATTGGTTCATATCGAGCAAGCATGGCAGGAAAATTTCTTTACCGCCCAAGGCCGAAATTTACATGAAAGGGTTGATAAACTTGGTGAACGCATCGGCAAAGATTTCAAAATGGAATACAGTGTGCCACTTCGTTCTTACACGTTGGGTTTAGTGGGTAAGGCAGATGTCGTCGAATTTCATAAAAATGAACAAGGTAACAAAAGGTTATGGATTCCTTATCCTGTTGAATACAAACGCGGACGGCCTAAAGAAAAAGATTGGGATCGTGTCCAACTTTGCGCTCAAGCGCTATGTCTGGAAGAACAACTTGAGGTTGTTGTAAGGGAAGGAGCCATCTTTTATGGAAAGACTAGAAGGCGTGAAAAGGTGATTTTTGACGAGGTATTGAGAGAAAAGACAAAAGCAGCTGCAACTGATGTACACAATATGATAGTTGAAGGATCAATACCTTCTGCGAACTATACAAAAAAATGTCGCTCTTGCTCTCTTTTTGATATCTGTATGCCCAAATTATCTAATCTTATCAGTGTAAAGAAGTACTTAGAGAGGGCGTTGGAGGCACTTTGAAAAAACTTTTAAATACGCTCTATGTAACCACCCAGGGAGCATATCTTAAAAAGGATGGCGAGACCGTTGCCGTAAAAATAGACGGCAGTATAAAATTAAGAATTCCAATTCACACTCTTGATGGCATAGTGTGTTTTGGAAACATCTCTGTAAGCCCGTTTCTTCTTGGCCTGTGTACAGAAAGAAACGTTTCGGTTTCTTTTTTGACCGAAAATGGACGCTTTCTTGCCAAAGTTGTGGGGCCAGTTTCTGGAAACGTACTCTTAAGACGTGCACAGTATAGGTGGGCAGACGATTTGAAAAGGTCTTGTAACTTTGCAACTAATTTTCTTATTGGTAAGCTTTTCAACTCAAGAGCTGTTTTGGAACGTGCGAAAAGAGATCATGCAGACAAAATAGATTTGCCGAAAGTCTCAGAGGCATCTTTGAATCTCAAGCATGCAATTAGAAGAGTACAAAAAGAATGTAACTTGGATTCTCTTAGGGGACTGGAAGGTGATGCCGCGAATTCCTATTTTTCAGTTTTTCAAGAGTTGATCACAACTCAGAAAGATGAATTTGTTTTTGATGGCAGGAATAGAAGGCCGCCAACAGACAGGGTTAACTGTCTTTTATCATTCCTTTATACAATAGTTCTTCACGATGTCAGAAGCGCATTAGAGACCGTGGGACTTGATCCACAAGTGGGTTTTTTGCACCGTGATAGGCCTGGAAGACCAAGTCTTGCTTTAGATTTGATGGAGGAGTTTCGTCCTTTCATTGCTGATCGTTTGGTTCTGAATCTCATAAATCGTTGCCAAGTTAAAGCAAAAGGCTTTCGTAAGAAGGCATCAGGCGCTGTCCATATGGATGATGAAACCAGAAGGACAGTGCTCATTGCCTATCAAAAACGAAAACAAGAAGCAGTGACTCATCCTTTTATTGGAGAAAAAGTTCCTTTAGGCATTTTGTTTTTTTTACAAGCTCAATTGGTTGCACGTTATATACGAGGGGATTTGGATGGCTATCCACCTTTTTTATGGAAATAATAGAAAATGGGAGGTGGCGAATGTTTGTACTGGTCAGTTACGATGTAGCCATTACGCATAAAGATGGACCAAAACGACTTAGACGCGTTGCTAAAACTTGTCGTGACTATGGACAAAGAGTTCAATATTCCGTTTTTGAATGTATAGTTGATCCTGGCCAATGGGAGCGCTTGAAACATAAACTTATTGAAATTATTGATCCTGAAAAAGATAGTCTGAGGTTTTATTATTTGGGAAAAAATTGGAGAAGAAGGGTCGAACATATAGGCGCAAAACCTGGGTTTGACCAGGAAGGGGCGCTCATTATTTAAATTGCGAACCACAAGCATGATTTTGAGTCTTGATAAGGAATTGTTTAATTTTGCACGCAAAAAGTAGAATTTTGGTTTGAAAGGTTCGCAAAATGACAACTATCTAGAATTTAAATTTTTTTTAATGTTATCAATCAATAAAAAGGTTTTTTTCAGCTAGTGCTAATTAAGTGCGCAGTTTCTTATTGAAAATTTTATAAAAATTAATAGGTTAAATATAGACAGTCGCCCCCCGCGCGGGGGCGTGGATTGAAACCCTTTTCCCTTGTCATCGAGTCGTAAACCCTTAGTCGCCCCCCGCGCGGGGGCGTGGATTG